>JABAAA010000049.1:1790-8191 GCA_014239005.1 Alphaproteobacteria bacterium
GCGCGTGTGCGTGTCCTTGGCTTCCGTATCCGATGACGGCGATGTTCTTGTCGTTGAGCAGGGTGAGGTCTGCGTCCTTGTCGTAAAATACGCGCATGGAAAACTCCTGTAAGGAAAGAGAGAAAAAATCAGCGGTGTCGAGAGAAAACCTCCTCGCCGCGGTTGAGCGCCACCACCCCTGAGCGCGCGATCTCGATCTCACCGAGCGAGCGCATCATGGCGATGAAAGCGTCCAGCTTTCGCGACGAGCCGCTGAGGTTGAAAACGAAAGAAGAGAGAGTCGTGTCCGAAACCTTCGCGCCGAAGATGTTGGCAACTCGCAGAGCTTCGCGCCGTTCCACCCCCTTGGCGACGATCTTGACGAGCGCCATTTCTTTTTCGATATGCTCGCCCTGCTGCGAAAGGTCTTCGACTCCGTGCACGGGCACCAATCGTGCGAGTTGCGCCTTGATCTGTTCGACCGTCATGTCGTCGCCTGAAGTGACGATGGTGATGCGCGAGACGGTGTCGCTGGCGTTGATCGAGCAAACGGTGAGACTTTCGATGTTGTAGCCGCGTCCCGAGAAGAGCCCGATGACCTTGGAAAGCACCCCCGATTCGTTGTCGACGACGACCGCGATGGCGTGGCGGTTCGCGGCAGAGATCGGTGCAGAGGAAGTCGACATCTCCTCAGACGAGCATCTTGCCGTCGTCCGAAACCTCGGCTTGCTGCTCGTCGCCCAACAGCATCTCGTTGTGCGCAGCCCCTGAGGGAATCATCGGAAAGCAGTTCGCGTGCTGATCGACGCAGATATCCGCAAGCACCGCGCCCGGATGCTCGATCATCTGCGCAATCACATCGTCGAGCTCGGAGGGCTTCGTCGCGCGCAAACCCCGTGCACCGTAGGCTTCGGCGAGCTTGACGAAATCGGGCAGGGAAGCCGTGTAGCTCTCGGCGTAGCGACCGCCGTGCAACAGCTCCTGCCACTGACGCACCATGCCCATGTATTGGTTGTTGAGAATGAACACCTTCACCGGCAGGCGTTGCTGGACGGCGGTCGAAAGCTCTTGCATGTTCATGAGGATCGAAGCTTCGCCGGCGATGTCGATGACGAGCTCGCGGGGATAGGCGAGCTGTACGCCGATGGCTGCCGGCAAGCCGTAGCCCATCGTTCCCAGTCCTCCTGATGTCATCCAACGTCGAGGCTTTTCAAACGGAAAGTGTTGCGCTGCCCACATCTGATGTTGTCCTACTTCGGTGGTGATACGCACCGCTCGGTGTTGGGTTGCTTGCACCAAACGTCGGATCGCCTCTTGGGGTTGGATCTTCTTGTCGTCGGCGCGAAAGGCGAGCGAGTTGCGCTTGCGCCACTCGTCGATCTGCTGCCACCATCGCACGAGCGCTTTTCCTTGTGCTGTTTTTTTGTCTTGCGCCAAGCTCTGCCATACGCGCAAGAGCTCTTTGAGGGCGAGCCCTGCGTCGGCGCAGATTTTTATATCGGCGCGCACGATCTTGTTGATCGAGGAGGGATCGATATCGATATGAATCTTTTGTGCGTTGGGAGCGAAGGCGTCGAGCCTTCCCGTGACTCGATCGTCGAAACGTGCGCCGACGCACAGCATGACATCGCAGTGATGCATGGCGAGGTTTGCCTCGAAGGTTCCGTGCATGCCGAGCATGCCCAAGAACTGCCGCATCGACGACGGCACACCGCCCAGCCCCATGAGCGTGAGCGTGATGGGAAAGTTTGTCGTGTCGACAAGGCTTTTAAGACATCGACTTGCCTCGTCGCCCGAGTTGATGACGCCGCCACCTGCGTAAATAATGGGCTTTTTGGCGACCAGTAGCGCTTCGGCGGCTTGCACGATGGCGCGGGCGTCGGGGGTGGAAGGCGGACGATAGGTGCGATGACGGATGTTGTCGGGCGCAACATAGGGAGCGAGTGCAAATTGCACATCTTTCGGCAGATCGACGACGACAGGACCCGGTCTGCCGCTGCGTGCGATCGAGAAGGCTTCGTGGAGCGTGCGTGCAAGCACTTCGGGACGACGCACCAAATAGTTGTGTTTGGTGCAAGCGCGGGTGATGCCGGTGGTGTCGCATTCTTGGAAGGCGTCGGTTCCGATCAGGTGTAGAGGAACTTGTCCGGTGATGCAAACGATCGGCACCGAATCGAGCAGCGCGTCCGTCAGCCCTGTCACCGCGTTGGTCGCGCCCGGTCCCGAGGTGACGAGCAACACCCCGACCTTGCCGCTAGCGCGCGCATAGCCCTCGGCGGCGTGCGCTGCGCCCTGCTCGTGGCGCACGAGGATGTGGCGCAGGCGATTTTGCTGGAACAAGGCATCGTAGATAGGCAAGACTGCGCCGCCGGGGTAGCCGAAGATGCACTCGACACCCTGATCGATGAGAGCTTTCACCACCACTTCGGCGCCGGTAAGGGAGGAGGAAGACATAAAAAGCAGGAAAAAACAGAAAAAAGCAGGAAAAAGCAGCGCGTGCAGTTGTTCTTCAAGGGCTTATTCTACACGAGATCGCCGCGAGGGCAAGAGGCTTCACCCCATATTTGCACGACCTTGCGACAGACGCCGTCGCAGTCTTCTACGACCGAATCGCTGACGGTGTGTTGTTGCGTTGCGTGATGCGGCAGTTGATGGCGCATCCATGTCAGCTGTCGTTTGGCGTAATTTCTTGTTCGCTGTTGTCCTTGTTCGACCATCGTTTGCCAGGAGATTTCTCCTTTGCAATAGGCTTCGATTTCTTTCAAGCCCAGCGCAGCACGCAAGGGGCTGTCCCAAAAATTTTCCAAAGGATTTTCTAAAGGATTTTCTAAAGAGTTTTTTGGGGGCGTGGCATTTTCTGCGTTGAACCTGCGCACTTCTTCGATGGCGCCTTGTTTCAGCATGCGTTCAAAGCGTGTGTTGATCGTTTTGTAAAGGATGGTACGAGGGGGGGAGAGGGTGATCAGTAGGGGTTGTTCTGTTTGTGCGAAGGGGGAGGGTTGTTGGTCGCCTTTGCGAGCGTCGAGGAGTGAGGCGTTGCAGGTTTCAAAAAATTCAAGCGCGCGCACGATGCGGTGTTGGTCTTGCGGAGCGAGCGTTTGGGCGGTATTGGGGTCGCGTTGTTGTAGTAGGAGGTAGAGGTTGCGTCCTTCTTTCTGCCAACGTTGCACTTGTTGTCGCGCTTGGGGAGAGGGTTGGGGAAGTTCGGTCAGTCCTCCGAGCAAGGCTTTAAGATAGAGTCCTGCTCCTCCGCAAACGATGACGGCATCGGAGGGGTGATGGTGCTGGAGGTGACGGAGCAGGGTTCTAGCTTGTTCTGCGTAGAGTCCTGCGGAGAATCGTTCTTGTGGAGGAGCGATGGCGTAAAGGTGATGGGGGGTTAGTTTTTTGTCTGCGGCGGTGGGTTGTGAGGTAAGGATGGGGAGGTGTGTATAGAGTTGGAGCGCGTCGGCGTTGACGATGTGGGTTGCGGTGTGAGGCTTGAGGTGTCGAGCAAGCGCGAGGGCGAGATGGGACTTGCCGCAGGCGGTGGGACCGAAGAGAACGAGCGGACGGAGGGGGTGCGGGGATGCGATGACGTTTCTACACGCTCGCGAGCAGGTCGTCCAACATTTCTTGCACCGATACGATCACCCGCGCGTTCGCAGCGAATGTTCTCTGCAACTGGCTGATCTTCAAAAACTCCTCGTCCAAGTTCACACCGACAAAGTTAGACAACAAGACTTGCAACTCCTCGCGCGTTCCTCGCTGCTGCACCGCCCGATCGTCGTACGCCACCACCACATCGTTCAACCTGACCGAAATTCCTTGCACCAAGCCGTAATAGTTCTGATTCTCCTGACGCAAAGAAGGCGGCAAAGGCAACGGGGCTGTCCCGCCCCCCAAGGCAACATCGATGTTCTCAGCCTGCACGGCGGGGGGAAAGTTGCGTTCCGCCAACTGAAATGCCGACAAAATGTTTCGCGACGAATCCGATGTCTCCAACGCCTCGCGCAACTCCAACTCAAAGGTGTCGCTCCCTATCGTGACGCTGTCCGAATTGCCGTTGAGGATCTCACGAGAAAGCTCGACGGTAAAACGAAACAAATTGTTCGCCGAAGCGCCCGTCGCCACAAACAAATCTCGACGCGCCAAGTCGTCCAAGTCCGCCTGCGCCACCCCTCGCTCTCGTAGCTGCTGGACGCGCGACAAATGGAAGACATCGTTCAACGAAGTCGACTGCGCACCCTCCGCCGTACCCTGAACGCTGCCCGACACGAACGCACGCGCCAAACTCTCCAGCTGGTCTTCATACTTGGCAATCAAGGCGACATCCTCGTCGGTGCTGATCCTGCTCGTAGCCCCCTCGCGCACCAAGTCGAACAACGCCGTCAGACTGCCCGGACCCAACCTGTTGACATCGTCGTTGGCAACGACATCGCTATCGACATTCAAGGTGAACTGCTTGCTGCCTCGGTCGTAGCGCAGCTCGTTGGTAATGCCCCCCAACAGCAACGCCCTGCCGTTTTGCAAGTACAGGTTCTTCGCACCCTTGTCGTCCTCCAACACTTGCAGCGAGATTCGCTCGGCTATGTTGCGCAAGATCTCCTCACGCTGGTTCTCCGCGCCTTCGCCTTGTCCCGCGTTGCGCGTGCGCGCGACCCGAGCATTCGCATCGCGCAACTGCCCGACCAACCTGTTCACCTCTGCGGTCTGCTGCTCGATCTGATCGTCGAGACGAAAACGCAGACGCTGCAAGCTCGACGCCGAAGAACGAATCTGCAAGGCGAAATCTCGCGCGCCGGCAACAAACTCGTTATAGGCACTCTCGCTTTCGGGCGATGCTTGCAAGTCGCGCAAGGCGCGCTCGAACCTGTTCAACGCAAGATCCAAGGCGGGGGCATCAAAATCGCCCTCCCCCGATGCAATGCCTCCCAAGCCCGCTTCGATTTTCAACTCTTCGGTATAACGCTGCAAGGTGGAGCGATAGGAAGCCTCGGAAATCTGTTGCGTGTAGCGCCGCTCCAAGCCCTCTGCCGTGACACGGCGCACGCGCGCGATACGCACCAAGTTCAGATCGGTCGTCGAGAAGTCAACCTCGTGGCGATGATAGTTCGGATTCTCGGCGTTGGCGATGTTCTGCGAGCCCAAGCGCACCGCATCGCTCAAGGTCAAGCTGGAAAGAGCCGCGCTCCGCAAGGTCGAAAACAACGCCATCGCAGCCCCCTACACCTCGCGCCCGGAGGCGAGCGAGTGCGACAACGACGTCGAGCCCCCCTCGCTCAAACGTCCCTGCGACGTGTACAACTGAGGTCCTTTGTCATTCTCACCTTGCGCAGCATCCGAAAGAGCTTCCAGCAGCATCTCCGAGGATGTCAGCGCCGCCTTCAAGCGCAATCCGTTTCGGCGCAAGGCTTCCTCGAAGCGAACATACAGCGTGCGCAAACGCTTGCGCACGCCTCGATCCAGCGTTGTAACGAAAGCGGAAAGCTCGCCATGCCCGTCCTCCCCTTTCCCTTTCAGACGCGAAAGTTGCAGATCGTGTTGCGCAAGCAAAGCCTCCTTCTGCTCCGCTTTGAGGCGAAGGGCGTCCAACGAAGAACGTTCCACCACCATGCGCGTCTCCTCCTCGACGACCTCGGTCGCTTGCACAACGACGCGCGCCAAAGGTGTCAGATCGCCAAACAGCTCCAAAGAAACAGCACGCCCCGAAGGAACAGCACGCTCCGCAGGTACGGACTTGACCGATACCTCGTCAGCCCGCAGATGCTCTGCTTGAGACTGCTCTGCTTGAGGCTGCTCTGCTTGAGGCTGCGCTGCTTGAGGCTGTTCGTCCTGTTGCTGGTTCATCGTGCTTGCTCCTCAAGAGTCAATGGTCGTTGGATCGCGGGGTCGTTGAGTTGTTGGGTTGTCGTTTCTTGCGTTGTCTGTTGCAGGGTCAAGAGCTGTCGGTAGACGAGGTCGGCGATTCCTATGCCGCCACGTTTTGCCAAGATCTCTGCGTATTGCTCGTGGAGCTGCGATGTCCATATTTTCTCTGCGTTGCTGCCTCCTCCGAACGCGTCTTCTTGGGGTTCGGGGATCAGGTCTTCGAGGATGGTGCGCAAGAAGAAGGCTTCGAACTTTTCTGCAGCGCTTCTCGCTTGTTCCTTGCCGCCGCTCGCCGTGTCGATGACGGGCGGAGGTGCGGGCGGCGAGAGCAGGGGAAGGAGGTCGGGGCGGCTGGTGATGTCCATGTTCGTATCCGTGTTCGTGTCCGTGACGAGTTGTCAGAGGATGACGAGGTCGGCTTTGAGGGCGCCGGCGGCTTTGATGGTTTGCAGGATTTCGATGAGGTCGCGCGGCGTTGTTCCGAGTCGGTTGAGTCCCTCGACGAGTCTTCGCAAAGGCACGCTGCGCGGCAAGAGAGCGACGGTGTTTCCGTCGGCGGTTTGTTGTATGAC
>JABAAA010000004.1 GCA_014239005.1 Alphaproteobacteria bacterium
TCCGAAGGCGATATTAAGCACCACATTGGCGGTTTTGCGTCCTACACCGGGCAGGGCTTCCAAGCTGGCTCGGTCTTGCGGGACGATGCTGTTGTGCTGTTCGACGAGCAGGCGGCTGGTGCTTATGATGTTGCGCGCTTTGGTTCGGAAGAGTCCGATCGAACGGATATGTTCGGTGAGTTTTTTTTCGCCGAGCTTGAGCGTGTCTTCGGGGGTTGAGATGTCGGGGAAGAGGGTGGTGGTGGCTTTGTTGACGCTGCGATCGGTGGCTTGGGCAGAAAGGATGACGGCGACAAGCAAGGTGTAGGGATTGTGCCAATGGAGCTCGCCGCGCGGGTGGGGGGTGGCGGCTTGAAGGCGCGTGTAGAATTGGGCGATGGTGTGAGGAGTCATGGATGATAGGAAAATCGTCAGGAAAGTCTTGAGTGAGATAGCGCTACAATTACGCTCGGCACGAGCTCTTTCCGTCTATCATCAGGGTTTGGCATGCATCTTCCCCTTCACAAAAGTCGCCCGCAACAATCCCGCTGCCATCCGCAGCTTCCTTAAAGAACCTCCACCGCTTATGCCACCTCCCACGCTGTCACCTTTGCCCCGACAAAAAGATTTGCCAGAGAATTTTCCTATCTTTCTTCCCACGACCAACGCCTGCTCGATGCGCTTCGCCAAGAACGCCCAAGTTCTCGTACATCCATCGGAACGATCCCGCAACCAAAACAACAAAGTCGGCACATAAACAAACGCAAGGATCACACGCTTCGTGTAAAAGTTGTGATCGACCGAACGATCCCCCGCCGCGCGCCAAATCATATCCAAAGTCTCGTAAAGACAGCGCGTCGTGTGAAACATATGCTGCGGTCGCATCACGATCGGAACAGCACGGCGAAAAGCAGGACGAGCCGCGCTCCAAGGTTCAAGACGCATCCTCACACCTCGTGCGATCTTCTCTCGCACCGACAAACTCGACCACTCCTTTTCCCGCAGCACCCTTTGCAAGTCCTCCGCAAGCTGCTGCTCGCCCACATCGAAGGCAGCGCAGACATAGTCATAAGCGCGTGCCGAAGCAAAAATCAACTCCGCATCAGGGACAGAAACATCCGCCGCCGCACGACGCAAGGCAGCAACGTTCCACCCCAAGCGCGGCACATGTTGCAACATGGCACGCACCAACAAGGCTTTCTCATCGCGAAAAGAATCGCAAGTCTTGTCGCGCAAATAACCCATAGACGACATTCTGGGCTTTCTCGCACGCTTGTCAATTCTCTTGTAAGATTCGAGCCTCATGTCCAAAAAAACGCACGATCATCATAACCTCGTTAGCAGCATCGTCTGTTCGATCGACGACATCGCACAAAGCCAATGGGACCAACTGCCGAAAGGCAATTCTCCCTTTTGGCACTACGACTTCGTCAAAGCACTCGAACGCTCGCACTCGACAGGCGCGCACTGCGGCTGGCAGATGCGATTCCTCGTGCTGAAAGAACAGACAGAGCAAGGACAGAATCACATCGTAGCAGCCCTCCCCCTGTGGCAGAAAAGCCACGGCATGGGCGAGTATGTTTTCGATCCCATGTTCGCCGAAAGCTGGCAGCACCACAAAAACGCTCCCTACTATCCAAAGCTCCTCTCCGCCATCCCCTTCACCCCCGTGCGCGTGCCGAAGCTGCTCGCCCACGAAACCACACAACAGCGCACCCTGTTGCGTCACGCGATCGCGCTCTGTCGCAAAGAAAGCATGTCGTCGCTGCATCTCAACTTCGTGCCGAACGAAGAGGCGCGTCTTGCAGAAGAACAAGGCTTCGTATCAAGGCTCAACCTTCAGTGCCACTGGCACGATCGCGGCTACACAGACTTCGATGATTTTTTGCACGCCATGCCACGCTCGCGTCGTAAGACGATCCGTAAAGAACGTGCCAGTCTTATAAAGCAGGGATTTCGTTTTCGTCGCCTCAGTGGCAGCGATCTCCGCGGCGAAGAAGCGAAGACCTTGTGGGAGACCTTCTATCGTCTCTATTGCGCAACCTACGCGCGCAAGTGGGGGTATCCTTATTTCACGCGCGAGTTTTTCGCCGAAAGCATCCGCCATAACGACGCCTTGACAGACCACACGTTGCTGGTCGTAGGAGAACGGCAAGGCAAGGTGTATTCGGTCGCCTTGAGCTTTTTCGACGATCAGGCGCTCTACGGACGGCATTGGGGCGTTGCAGACTATGTTCCTTGTTTGCACTTCGAAACCTGCTACTACCAGTCGATCGATTTCGCGTTGGAACGCGGGCTCTCGCGCGTGGAAGCGGGAACGCAAGGCGTGGGTCACAAGGTTCCGCGCGGCTTCGAGCCAGAACTTTTGTCAAGCGTGCATTTTTTCTCCGATCCCGCCTTCGCTCGCGCTGCAGCCCTGTGGTGCGCGCAAGAACGAAAAGCCCTGCAAGCCTACAGCGCAGAACTGCGCCGCTACATGGCGAGGCGAGGCGAGCAACGAGACGTTGGGCAAGGATTCGATAAAGAAGGGCTCAGCGTCTCTTGACGAGCATCTTGACGAGCGGACGTCGTCCCGTCGCCTTGGCGATCTGCTTGGCAAAGGCGCGAGCGAGCGATCTGTCCTTTGAGGAAGCATCGCCGTCATCGGGGGCGTTCGTGACAGAAGGAGTGCGCTTGCCTCTTCGCTCCCAACGCTTTTCCGAGTGTCGTTCCGTGCGCGCCTCAACCGCCTCCAGCGCGTCGCGTAGCAGACTCCGTCCCTGTCGTTCGAGCAAGGCTTCGAGCTTGTGGTCGCCGAAGGCAAGGAAATGCACTTCCGAGACCTCTGCGTTCTCTTCGTCAAGGGTCAGAATACAGGCGCACGCTCCGTTTTCCGAAAGCTTGCTGCGCTCCTTGATACCCCTGTCGCTTTGCGGCAACCAGCGCGGAAGGTCGTTGCTGCGCTCCAAGTACTGCTCCTCTGCAGGTAGAGGGGTAGCAAGGGGTTCGCACAAAACCCCTTTGGCACTGCGCGCAAAACGCAAGCCTTGCCCGTTGTATACGATACGTGTTTTGAGCCCGACCTTTTCCGCCCTGCGCGCGTTTTCTTGCAAATGGCGCGGCTCGCCGTGGATCGGCACGAACCATTGCGGACGCAATCTGCGATAAACGCGTTCCGCCTCCTCCCCCGTCGCGTGTCCGGATACATGCAGCGCGGGCAGGGTGTGGTGGTCGATGATCTTGACCCCCTTTTTCGTCAACGCGTTCTTCACCTTGCCGACGGCGACCTCGTTGCCCGGAATCGTGCGGCTGGAAAACACGGCGACATCGCCGCGCGTTAGAAAGCCGTTGCCGTGCGCCAGGCGATGCATGAAGGATCCGATCTCGCCTTGCGAACCCGTCGCCAGCAGCACCGTTTGTTCGGCGGGTAGCCTTGCGTTCAGCGACTCCAGTGTTATGTCTTGACCCAGCTCTTGCAACAGGTTGCCATCGCGCGCGATTTCGGTCAGGCGGTGGAGCGCGCTGCCGGCGATGGAGACGCGTCGACCGCAGGCTTTTGCCGCGCGTGCAACCGAGATGATGCGCGCGATGTTCGAGGCAAAAAGGGTGACCACGATGCGTCGATAGGGTTTGCGAAACAGGTTTTCAAACGCGGGTTGTGTCGAGGCTTCGTCCCCTGAGGCGCCTTCGGAAAACATGTTGGTCGAATCGCCCATCATAGCGACAAAGGGCAGGTGTTGTTTCTTGCCGATGTTTTCCGCTGCGTCGAACAGGTTTTCGCTTCGCGGTGCGCCGATCACGGGGTTCGCGTCCAGCTTCCAGTCGCCGCTGTGCAAGACCACGCCGCAAGAGGTTTCGATGCATAGGGCGCAAGAATCCGGCACGGAATGCGCGACAGGCAGCGCCGTGATGTGAAAAGGGGGGAGAGCGAATCGTTCTCCCGTTTCATAGGTGCGGAGCGCGAGCGGCGGACGCGCGCCTTCAAAGGCGTTAAAGAACTCTCCCATGCGGTGCCATTTTTTTTGCAACAGCCTCGCCGCGAAGGGAGGAGCGAAGACGGGACAAGTCAGCTGCTCGCCCCAAAGATAGGGGATGGCGCCCAAGTGATCCTCGTGCGCGTGCGTGATCACCAACGCACGAATGTTGGCAGCGTTGCGGTAGAGAAATTCGGGGTTCGGCAAGATCGCATCGACCGTGCCTTGTAGATTGGCAGGCGGGAAGCCGATGCCGCAGTCGACGGCGATCCACGCGCCGTCGTGTCCGTAGAGCGTGAGGTTCCGTCCGATCTCGTTGCAACCGCTTACAGGAACGAACAACACCTCCCCCTCGCGCGGCACAAGCTCGGTCACCTCGAGGCAGCTCGATTGGACGGCAAGCGCATCAATCCTTCGATCGTCAAGTCGGCGTCGATGTGGCGTAGCAGGGGGCAATCGGCTTTCAGCAGGTTTGCAAAGCCTCCCGTCGCGACGGTCGTCACGACGTTGGGATCGTCCGAAAGCTTGCGCACAAGGCGCGTGCACATGCCCTCGACCAGCGCGATCCATCCCCAGTAGAATCCCGCGCGCATCGCCGTGACCGTGTTCTTGCCGAAGGGCTCAGGGTGTGCGCAAAGGTCGATCGCAGGCAGGCGTGCCGTGCGCGAGACCAACGTGTCGCGCGAAATCTCGATGCCGGGGGCGATCGCGCCGCCGATGTAGCATGCTTGTGCGTCGAGCAGATCGAAGGTGGTCGCCGTGCCGAAGTCGACGACGAGGGCGGGCGCACCGTACTTTTCTTTGGCAGCAAAGGCGTTGACCAACCGATCGACCCCGATTTCGTCAGGCTTGTCGACATCGGTTGTCAGCGGGATGTCGTTCCCTTGCACGCATTCGCCATCGAGCGCGAACAACAGACGCGCCGTTTGCAAGAGCGGTGCGTTCAGCTTGGGCACCACGCTCGAAAACACGACGCGTCCGATCACGCGCGGAGAAAGCTCGACGAGCGCGAACATGCTTTGCAGCCACGCTGCATACTCTTCGGCGGTGCGCTCGGTTTGCGACGAGAATCGCCATCGATGCTCGATGGTCTTCTTCGTCGCGTCGCAGACAGCGACGACGCCGTGCGTGTTGCCGACATCGACGGCAAGCAGTTTTTCCATGGGTCAGAAACGAGGACGCATGGCAAGCACATCACCGCTGGCGTAAGCGCGTCGCACGCCGTTTTCGTCTTCCAGCAGAAGCTGTCCTTCCTTGTCGATGCCGCGGCAGATTCCTTCCACCTGTCGTTCTTCCGAAAGCGCAAGGCGCACTTTTTTGTTGCGTCCGTACAGCTGTTCTTCGATACGTCGATAGAAGACGGCAAATCCTTCGATTTGAAAAGCCTGCCACAGCACATCGAACTCCGCCATGAAACGTTGCAAAATCCTTTCCGGCAGGATGTCGCCCGCTCCGCAGGCTGCCAGACTTGTTGCAGGAAAATCGCTGTCGCCAGGGTGATGCAAGACATTCATGCCAACGCCGATGATCAAAAAGGGCTGCCCCTCGTAGTGCAACGCTTCGATCAGCAAGCCCGAAACCTTGCGCTCGTCGATCAACACGTCGTTCGGCCATTTGAACGAAAGCCTTAGCGGATCGACGATCGAACCCAAGACGCGCGAGAGAATGACCGCGCTCAACAGCGAATAACCCGCCCACGCTGCTTCTTGCAAACGCGGGGTGACGATCAGCGAAAAGTACAGATTGCCGAGCGGAGAAAGCCATGTGTGGTCGCGTCGTCCGCGTCCTTGCGTCTGTTCGTCGGCAAGGATCGTGTCGGCGTGCGCGCCTTCGCCGCGCACGATGCGTCTTTTTGCTTCGGCGTTCGTCGAATCGACGGAGGAAAGGTGGACAAACACAAGCTCTTCTCACGAGGCGAACAGAACGCGCACGGCTTGCTCGCTGTGTCGCAAGAGCGTCGAGGGTTGCAAGGTCAGCAACGCGACCGCGATCGCAGTAAGGTAGAGAACCCATCGGTTGCTGCGTCCCGTGAGCACGACCTGCTCTTGCGGTTCGTCGAAGTACATGACCTTGACGATGCGGATGTAGTAGAAGGTGCTGACAACGCTGGCTGCCACGCCGCACAGAGCCAGCCATGTCAAGTCGCTACGCAGCGCTGCCAGCAACACATAGAACTTGGCGAAGAACCCCGCGAAGGGCGGCAGTCCTGCCATGGAGAACATCAGTGCCGAAAGGGCGAGCGCGGCTTTCGGATCGCTGTGCGACAAGCCGCTCAAGTCGGCAAGCCGCTCGCTCGGTTGCTCGGCGTTGCGCAAAGCTAGCAGCATGGCGAACAAACCGAGGCTCATGATTATGTAGATGCACAGGTAGAACAACGCGGCGCGCATGCCTTCGGGGGTTGCCGTTGCAAAGCCAATCAGCAGGATGCCGATGTGCGTGATCGCGCTGTAGGCGATGAAACGTTTGATGTTGCTCTGCGGTAGGGTTGCGAGTGCGCCCAGCAGCATCGAGGCGAGCGCGAGCAGGGCGATAATGGGCTGCCATGCTTCTTTTAAAGGCATGAAGGCTTCGACGAGCAGGCGCATGAGCAAGGCGAGCGCGGCGACTTTGGAGGCGGTGGCGAGAAAGGCGACCGTCGAGCTGGGCGCACCTTCGTAGACATCGGGCGTCCACATATGGAAGGGGACGGCGGAGATCTTGAAGGCGATCGCACAAAGCGTCAGCACCATGCCGACTTGCAGCATCAGCGAGGATGCTCCATCAGCGTGTGCAGCGGCGAGAATCGCGTCGAAATAGATCGAGCCCACGCTGCCGTAGAGCAGCGAACAGCCGAAGAGCAGCAAGGCGGAGGAGAGCGCGCCCAGCATGAAGTATTTCAGTCCTGCCTCGCTGCTGCGCAGATTGTCGCGTTGCAACGCGGCGCAGATGTAGAGCGCGAGGCTTTGCAACTCCAAGCCGATGTAAAGCGCGAGCAGCGAGCGAGCCGAGACCATCAGGCACATGCCGAGCGTTGCCAGCAGTATGATGATCACATACTCGAAGCGGTACAGGCTCTTCGACACCGATGCGTCGGCGACGAACACCTGTCCAATCAAAAGCACGCAGGCGGTCGTCAGCAACACGATCACCTTGCAAAACAGCGCGAACGTGTCGAGACGAAAATGCCGACCGATCAGGCTTGCCATCGCTGTCGTCTCACTCGCGTCGGAAAAGCGCTCGTTCTGCGCGCTCCACATCAGCAGCACGGCAAGCACGAGCAGCAATGCGATGCTCAAATAGCAGACGAGGCGCGTCGCGTGTCGTTCCGTCAGCAGCAATCCGAGCAGCAACAGCAACAACGTGGCGCACGCCAAGACAATCTCCGCGCCTAACGAGAACCAAAGATTTGTCAGGACTTCCATCAGGGTGTCGCCGAGCCGATGATCGTCAGCAGTGGCAGGGTGACGACGCGTAAAACGGGCATCGGATACAAGCCGATCCAAAGCACCGGCAACACCAGCGACGCGAGGATGACATGCTCGCGCATATGCAAGTCGTAGAGATTTGCGGGCTTGGCGTCCTTCGCGCCGAAGAAGACGCGGCGATAGAGGTGGAGCATGTAGCCCGCGCCCAAAATCATGCCGAGCGCCAACGCCCATGCGGTTGCGGGCGAGGTTTTAAACACGCCGAGCAGTGTCAGAACTTCTCCGATGAAGCCGCTGGTGCCGGGCAGCCCGATCGAGGCGAGTGTAAAGACCAGCATCAGACGCGCGTAGGTGGGCATGGGTTGGACGACGGCACGAAACGCACCGATGTCGCGCGTCTTGGCGCGCTCGTAGAGGAAGCCGACGCACAGAAACAGCGCCGCCGAGACCAGCCCGTGACTGATCATTTGTATGACCGCGCCGGAGAGCGCATGCGCGTTGTCGGCGAACAATCCTGCCGTCACGAAACCCATGTGCGCGACCGAAGAATAGGCGATCAGCTTTTTGATGTCCGTCTGCACAAGGGCGACCAGCGACGCGTAGACGACGGCGATTGCGGATAGCGCGAAGACCAGCGGCGCGTAGAACTGCGAGGCTTCGGGCAGAATCGGCAGGCAGAAGCGCAAAAAGCCGTAGCCCCCCATCTTTAGTAGCAAGCCGGCAAGCATGACGGAACCCGCCGTCGGCGCTTCGACATGCGCGTCCGGCAGCCATGTGTGAAAGGGCCACATCGGCGTCTTCACTGCGAACGAGGCGAAGAAGCCCAGCCATAGAATCTTTTGCAACGCGGGCGAGAACTCGGTGAGCATCAGCTCCGAAAGCGAGGTCGTTCCTCCGATCCAAGCCAACGAGAGAATCGACAGCAGCATCAGAAGCGAGCCCAGAAGCGTGTAGAGAAAGAACTTGAACGCAGCGTAGATCCGACGCTCCCCTCCCCAAACGCCGATGATGTAGAACATCGGCAACAGAACCCCTTCAAAAAACAAGTAGAACAGCACCGTGTCGGTTGCCAAGAACGCGCCCAACGATAGGCTTTCCAATACCAAAAACGCCGCCATGAAATCGCGCACTCGCTTTTCAATCGATCGCCAGCTCGCAAGAATGCACAACACCGTCAGAAAACTGGCAAGCAGCACGAAGAACAGAGAAACGCCGTCGACGCCTACGCGATAGCCAATGCTCGATTCGGGAATCCACAGACTCGATTCGCTGAACTGAAAGCCCTCGACTTGGGGGTCGAAGGCATACCACAGCACGAGCGTCAGGACGAAGGTCGAGCAAGCAACCCAAAGTGCCGTCGCTTTGGCAGCCAGCGCGACATCCTTTTCAAGTCCGCGAATCAAGGTCAGCAGCAACGCACCCAGCAGCGGCAGGAAAATGATCGTCGACAGCAGAGGCCAGTCATTCATCATCTTGCATTCATCATCTTGCATTCATCATCTTGCATTCATCATCTTGCGTCCATCGTGGCAGCCTAAAGGTGGCGCGCCACTGCGAAGGCTCCCAACAGCACGACGCCCGTCAAGACGGCGAACACGTAGTGATAGACATAGCCGCTTTGCAAAAGACGGAAGCGTCCTCCCAGCCACCGCACGACGTTGCTGATTCCATCAGGACCGAGCGCGTCGATCGTCTTTTGATCGCCGCCGCGCCACAAAAGGTGCGCGAGAGCGAAGGCGCTCTTGAGAAACAAAAGACGGTACAGCGCATCCACATACCACTGCTCGCACAAGAAGCGATAGATGGGGCGCAAGAAACGCGCGAGGTGCGCGGGCAGGGTCGTCAGAATTTGGTAGCACAAGAGTCCCAAGCCGATTCCCAACACGCCGAGAAAGAGGGGTAGAGACTTAACCCAGCGCGGCGCATGATGCGCGTCCAGCAGCGCGGTGTGATAATCCTCGACAAAGATACTGCCACGCCAAAAGGCGTCCGAGCCGTTGCCGACAAACCAATCTTTGAGCAGGTAGCCCGAACCCAGCGCGCCGCAAGCCAGCAACAGCAGCGGAATCGACATCGACGGCGGGGATTCGTGCACATGCGACATGACTTGCTCGTCGAAACGCGGACGGTGGTGGAAGCTCATGACCAGCATGCGCGTCGAATAGCAGGCGGTTAGCAGCACGCCCAAGTTGGCAAGCGCGAAGGCGAACAGCCCAGGAAGCGTGTGGCTCGTCCAGGCAGCCTCGATGATGATGTCTTTGGAATAAAAGCCCGAAAAAGGCGGAATACCCACCAGCGACAGCATTCCAACCCAAAACAACAGGTAGGTCAAAGGAATCATCGCGCGCAACCCTCCCATCTTGCGCATGTCTTGTTCACCGTTGAGCGCGTGAATCAGAGAGCCCGCAGCCAAGAACAGCAACGCCTTGAAAAAAGCATGCGTCGTCAAGTGAAACATCGCAGCGCCGTACGCCGACAAGCCCACCGCCAATACCATGTAGCCCAACTGCGAACAGGTCGAATAAGCGATCACTCGTTTCAAGTCGTTTTGCACAACCGCAACCGTCGCTGCAAAAAACGCCGTCGCAGCTCCCAAGCAGGTGATGAACGCCAAAGCGTCCTCCGAATACTCGAACAGACCCGACATGCGACAAAGCATGAACACTCCCGCCGTCACCATCGTGGCAGCGTGAATCAGCGCGCTCACAGGCGTAGGTCCCTCCATCGCGTCGGGAAGCCAAATGTGCAAACCCAGCTGCGCCGATTTGCCCATCGCGCCCATGAACAACAAAAGGCAAATCGCCGTGACCGCTTCGATCTGCCATCCGAACACGGAAAACTCCCGCCCCAACACATCGGGAACGCGCGCGAAAATTTCGCCGAACACCAAGGTGTCGAACATGGCATAGGTCGCACAGATCCCCAGTACGAAGCCGAAGTCGCCGATCCGATTGACCAAAAACGCCTTCACGCCGGCGCGCGCCGCGCTCTCTTTGTGATGCCAGTAGCCGATCAGAAGATAGGATGCCAACCCCACGCCTTCCCAGCCGAAGAACATTTGCAACAGGTCGTTGGCAGAGACCAACGCCAGCATGAAAAAGGTGAAAAGACTGAGATACGCCATGAAGCGCGGCAGCGAGACATCCTCGCGCATGTAACCCGCGGAATAGACATGCACCAACGTCGAGACCACACAAACCACCGCCATCATGACTGCAGAAAGCGTGTCGATGCGCATCGACCACGCGACCTCGAGAGTGCCGAGCGAAAACCACGGCGCAAGCACGAGCGTCGTCTCGAACCCTCGAACGACCAAAAAGCAGAGTCGCAACGCGAGCGCGGTTGCAACAAGCATGAACAGGCATGTCACAAAGAGGGCGAGCGCGTTACCGATTCGACGCGAAAAGAGCCCGACGAGCAGCGCCGCACCAAGCGGCAGAAGCGGGATGGCAGCGATCATCGTTTTGCCGTCAGCCCTTGAGGTCGGAGATGTCGTCGATCGCAATCGAGGCGCGATTGCGGTAGTAGACGACCAAAATCGCCAAGCCGATCGTCACCTCGGCAGCCGCCGTTGCCAAGATGAACAGGGCAAACACTTGCCCGGTCAGATCGCCGCTGGCGCTCGAAAAGGCGATGAAGTTCATGCTGGCTGCCAAAAACAGCAGCTCGACCGCCATCAAGATCACGATCACATGGCGACGATTCAGAAAAAGTCCCAGCATGCCGATCACAAAAAGAGTCGAGCTCAAAAGCACATAGTGCGTCAAGCTCACAGGCAACAAGCTCTCCAGCATTGCAGAAAAGGAGAAGGACATGGTTTCTAGACGCCGTCCTTCGAGGCAACCTTGACCAAACGTGCCTTTTCGCTGCGCGCCTTCTGCTCGGCTATGCTTTGGCGTGCAACATCGTCGCGCGTGCGGTGCGTGAGTACGATCGCGCCCAGCATGGCGAGCAACAGCAGCAGCCCTGCAATTTCAAAGACGACCAAATAGTCGGAATAGATAAGCAACCCCAGCTCGGTCGTGTTATCGAGCAACGGGCGCGTCGGGGCAGGCGGGGAGGGTTTGGCGACCATTTGCTCTGCGCTTGTCGTGTCCAGCAGCACGACGGCGGCGAGCTCGGCAAGCAACAAGCTAGCAACGGCGAGTGCGAGCGGCACATGCTTGCGACGGCTTTTCGTGGTCGCGACGATGCGAATGTCGAGCATCATGACGACGAAGAGGAAGAGGACGGCGATCGCGCCGACATAGACGATGATCAACAGCAATCCGAGGAACTCGGCGCCTTGCATGATGAACAGCGCCGCGCTGGAAAAGAAGGCTGCCACCATCAGCAGCACGGCATGCACAGGATTGCGCACCACCACGACGCTCAGCGCACACGCGACGATCACGAACGCGAAGGCGAAGAAGACAAGCCCTTCGGTCAGCTGGAACGGAGAAAGGGCGACGAGCATGCTATCGGTAGGGCGCGTCGCGTTTCAAATTGGCAGCCAACGCTTCTTCCCAACGGTCTCCGTTGTCCAGCAGCTTTTGCTTGTCGTAGAACAGCTCTTCGCGCGTCTCGGTGGCGAACTCGAAGTTCGGTCCTTGAACGATCGCATCGACGGGACAGGCTTCTTGACACAAGCCGCAGTAGATGCATTTCGTCATGTCGAGGTCGTAGCGTGTTGCGCGCCGCGAACCGTCGTCGCGGGGCTCGGAATCGATCGTGATCGCTTGCGCAGGGCAGACCGCCTCGCACAGCTTGCAAGCGATGCAACGTTCCTCGCCGTTCGCATAACGTCGCAGCGCATGCTCGCCGCGGAAGCGAGGACTGAGCGCACCCTTCTCGTAAGGGTAGTTGAGCGTGTGCTTCGTGCGAAACATCGAGCGCAGGGTCAGCCACATTCCCAGCAAGAGTTCCAACAGCAAGAAGGCGCGCAGGTGTTTCAAGAAAAAGGACATAGCAGAGAGAGAATCAGCGGTTGAGAATAAGGGGTGGTCAAGGTTGCCAATCGAAGAAGTAGACGACGCTGGCGACAAGTCCCACCCACAGCAGCGTCAGCGGCAGGAAGACCTTCCAGCCCAAACGCATCAGCTGGTCGTAGCGATAGCGCGGGAAGGTCGCGCGCACCCACAAGAAGAGGAACAAGAGCGCGCACACCTTCAGCATAAACCATACTGGCGGCGGAATCGAGACGAAGGGTTCGGCGTCGATCGGAGAAAGCCATCCGCCCAAAAAGAACAGGGTTGCCGAGGCGGCGATCAGAATCATGTTGGCATACTCGCCCAAGAAGAAGAGCGCGAAGCTCATCGCCGAGTATTCCACATTGAACCCCGAGACCAGCTCGCTTTCGCTTTCAGGCAGATCGAAGGGCGCGCGGTTCGTCTCCGCCAGTCCGGCGATGAAGAAGATGACCGCCATCGGCAACAGCGGCACGACGAACCACAGCGAACGTTGTGCCTCGACGATACGGCTGAGGTTGAGCGAGCCCGCCATGACCAACACGCAGACGATGACAAAACCGATCGCAATCTCGTACGACACCATCTGTGCAGCCGAGCGCATCGCGCCGAGGAAGGGGTATTGCGAGTTCGACGCCCACCCCCCCATAATCACGCCGTAGACGCCTAGCGACGACAGCGCGAACAGATACAGAATGCCGGCGTTCACATCGGCGAACACCATCCCCTGCCCGATAGGAATTACCGCCCACGCGCCGAGCGCAAGCGCGAAGGTAAGAACGGGCGCGCACAGGAAGACGATGCGATCGACCCTTGCAGGCAATAGAGGCTCTTTGAACATGAGCTTCAAGGCGTCGGCGAAGGGTTGCAACAATCCGAAAGGACCTACGGTGTTGGGGCCACGGCGGCGTTGCATCCACCCCAGTATTTTTCGCTCTGCGTAAATCAGGTAGGCGACCGCGATCACCACCGCAAACATGACGGCAGCGGCGACGGCAACCAACAACAGCATCGGAAAAAGTTGTTGCTGCCAAAGCGACGGGAGAGCAAAAGAGGTCATCGATGCTATTAGAATCAGGCGGCGTGCGTCATCGCAGAAGATCTGAGTGCACGGCGCGCGCGCGTGCAAGCGGACATCGTCTCGGAGGCACGCGAGATGGGGCAGGTCATATAGTAGTTGTCGCGTTTGGCGACGATCGCGTCTTCGCGCAACACCCCCGCCTTGCCGAGGCTTTGCCAGGCGGCACTCAAGGGGCGGTCGAGCGTGCCGAGGTCGGGATGTTCTTGAACAAGGCTCGTGCGCAGGCCCTGCAAGTCGTTCCAAGCAGGCGGCTCGCCCAGCTCCTCTGCCAAGGCGCGCAGGATGCGCCACGCCGCTTGCGCCGCCCCGGGCGGAGAGACCGCGGCGAAGCCTTGTTGCACACGCCCTTCCGTGTTGATCCAAGTGCCGTCCTTTTCCGTGTAGGCGGCGGAAGGCAGGATCACATCGGCTTGAGCTGCCGTGCGCTCGCCATGGTGTCCGATGTAGACGGTGAAGCAGCGTTTCAAGGACTCAAGGTCGAAGTCGTCCGCCTCCATCACAAAAGCAACATCAACATCGCCTTGTACCATGGCGACCAGCAAGGGTTGAATACCTTCCAGACCGCGGTTGAAGCCGATTTCGCACGCGCCCACGCTAGAGGCGTTGCGGTGCAACATGTTGAAGCCGTTCCACCCCTCTTGCACCATCGAGGCTTTTTCCGCGATCACGCCGCACAAGTGCCAAATCTCCTTGCCGTCGTTACGCTCCAAGGCGTCGTAGCCCACGATCAGCATCGGGCGTTTCGCCTGCGAAAGCGTCTCGAACACACCGTCCTTGCCGCCCGCGAGCTTCACAAGACGCTGCGGCTTGTCGTCCAGCCAAATGCAAGGGTAGGTCAGATCGCAGCTGGCACCGATGCCGAAAACATGCTTCAAACTGCCGTGCAACCACGCTTGTCGCAACCGAGCGTTCAACGTGGGTGCGTCCTCGCGCGGATTGGCGCCGACGATCAACAGCGCGTCGCTCTCTGCCACCCGCGCGAAGGTCGTGTTGAAAAGGTAGCCGTTGCGCAAAGCGGGGTCGAACTGCGCCCCGCCCTGCCTTGCGTCGAACATCTGCGAGCCTTGTCCTTCGAGAAGCTTTTTGAGCGCGTACAGCGATTCCACATCGCACTGGTTGCCGGCGATGGCGGCACAGCGCGCGCGCGCCTGCTTTGTTTTCGTCGCGACCAACGTCAGGGCTTCCTGCCATGGGACAGGCACGAGTTTTCCTTCTTTGCGGATGTAGGGTTGGTCTAGCCTTTGTCTTGTCAAGCCGTCGCAGGAGAAGCGCGCCTTGTCGGATATCCACTCTTCGTTCACCTCTTCGTGCAAGCGCGGCAGGATTCTGAGGACGCGTCCCTGCTTGCTGTCGATGCGGATATTGCTGCCGATGGCGTCCATGACATCGATGCTGTCGGTTTTTTCGACCTCCCACGAGCGTGCTCGGAAGGCGGAGGGCTTGGCGGTTAGTGCGCCGACGGGGCAGAGGTCGATCACATTGCCCGAAAGTTCGGAATCGAGCGTCTGTTCCAAGGTGGTGATTTCCACATCTTCGCCGCGTCCCAGCATGCCGATCGTATCCACGCCGGCAACCTCGTTGGCAAAGCGCACGCAGCGCGTACAGTGGATGCAGCGCGTCATGACGGTCTTGACGAGCGGTCCCATGAACTTTTCGCCTGTCGCGCGTTTGTTCTCTGCGAAGCGACTTCGGTCGAAGCCGTAAGCGAGCGCTTGGTCTTGCAAGTCGCACTCGCC
Source organism: Alphaproteobacteria bacterium (assembly GCA_014239005.1). Taxonomy (GTDB): domain Bacteria; phylum Pseudomonadota; class Alphaproteobacteria; order JABAAW01; family JABAAW01; genus JABAAW01. Next base: position 15,100 of record JABAAA010000004.1, read on the forward strand.
GCCCTGGTCGCAAATCGGACAATCCAGCGGATGGTTGATCAGCAGGAACTCCATCACCCCCTTGCGCGCCGAGCGCAGCGACGGAGAATCGGTCGTGATCTTCATGCCTTCGCCGATCGGCAGGGCGCACGAGGCTTGCGGTTTCGGAGGACCGGGCGAAATTTTCACAAGACACATGCGACAATTGCCGGCAATCGAGAGGCGATCGTGGTAGCAAAAGCGCGGAATCTCTACTCCCGCCTGCTCGCACGCTTGCAAGACGGTCATGCCTTCTTCGCACTCGTGCTCTCTACCGTCGATAAGAACCTTGACCATCGCTAGCGTGTTGGGCAGTTATTGCGCGGCGACGGGCTGTCGCTCGGCGAGTTGGCGCGCTTCGATGCGTTTGACGATGTTGCTACGAAAGTGGCGGATCAAGCCTTGGATGGGCCAGGCGGCGGCGTCGCCGAGCGCGCAGATCGTGTGTCCTTCCACCTGCTTCGAGACTTGCAGCAAGAGTTCGATCTCTGCAACCTCGGCGCGTCCTTCCGCCATGCGTTCCAGCACGCGCCACATCCACCCCGTTCCTTCGCGGCAAGGGGTGCATTGTCCGCAGCTTTCGTGCTTGTAGAAGTGCGCAATGCGCGCGATGGCTCGCACGATGTCGGTCGAGCGATCCATGACGATGACGGCGCCCGTTCCCAATCCGCTGTTGAGCTCTTGCAAGGAGGAGTAGTCCATGAGCGCGGTCTCGCAGAGCGTGCGCGGAAGCAGCGGCACGCTGGACCCGCCGGGGATGACGGCGAGCAGGTTTTGCCATCCGCCGCGCACGCCGCCGGCGTGTTTTTCGATGAGATCCTTCAGAGGGATTGACATGACCTCTTCCACATTGCACGGGCTGTTCACATGTCCCGAGATGCTGAACACCTTGGTGCCGTGGTTGTTTTCGCGTCCGAAGGAAGAAAACCATGCTGCACCGCGTCTGAGGATGGTGGGGACGACGGCGATGGTTTCGACATTGTTGACGGTGGTCGGACAGCCGTAGAGTCCGCACGCAGCGGGAAAAGGCGGCTTCAGGCGCGGTTGCCCTTTCTTGCCTTCCAAGCTTTCTAACAGCGCCGTCTCCTCGCCGCAGATGTAGGCGCCCGCACCACGATGCAAGTACAGATCGAAGTCGTAGCCGCTCTTCGCCGCGTTCTTGCCCAGCAATCCTGCCTTGTACGCCTCTTCGATGGCATGCTCCAACACCTCCGCTTCGCGCACAAATTCACCGCGGATGTAGATGTAGGCGTGATGCGCACCGATGGCAACGCCAGAAAGCAGGCAACCTTCCAGAAGGCGATGGGGGTCGAAACGAATCATGTCACGGTCTTTGCAGGTGCCGGGCTCGGATTCGTCGGCGTTGACGACCAGATAGACGGGCAAGGGCGAATGTTCGGGCATGAAAGACCATTTCAAGCCCGTCGGAAATCCTGCACCGCCGCGTCCTCGCAAGCCTGAAGCCTTGACCTCTTCGACGATCTTGGCGCGTCCTTTCTTCACCAGAACAGCCGTACGATCCCAAATGCCGCGTTTCTTCGACGACGGCAAATCGACGCCCGCCTGCCCGTAGAGGTTGGTAAAAATGCGGTCCTTGTCTTTTAGCATCGAAGATTCAACCTTGCGGCTCCGCGCCGCGCCGCCCGCGCTGCGACCCCGCCTTGGGCATGTTTTTGGTCAGATCCCCTTTCTTCAATTGTGCGAGCAGGGTTTCCATGTCGTCGCGCGTGAGGTCTTCGTACAGATCGTCGTTGATTTGCACGACCGGCGCGTTGGCGCACGCGCCCAGGCACTCGACTTTCGAAAGGGTGAAACGTCCGTCGGGGCTGGTCTCCGTGTTGCGGATACCGAGCGTCTTTTCGATCAGCGGCAGCAAGTCGTCGCTGCCGCGCAGCATGCAGGGCGTCGTCATGCAACACTGCAAGTGGTACTTGCCGACAGGCTTGCGGTGGATCATCGTGTAGAAGCTTGCGATCTCTTCTAGACGCATGCGCGGCATGTCGAGCATCGAGGCGACCGTCGCCATCGCGGCGTCGGTGACGCAGTTCGTCTTCCCGTTCTGCCGTTGCGCAAGGTCGAGCAACGCGAGCACGGCGCTCTGTTTGCGTCCTTCGGGATACTTGGCGAGCTCCTTTTTTGCGCGCTCGGCGAAAGCGCCGCGAAAGGAGAAAGATGCGGAAGAGGTGGCGGGCATTGGTTGCACCATGCGTTGTCTTGTAGCGCGTTGTCTTGTTGTTATTGGGGTGTTGTGTTGGTGTTGTTTGGGTTTTATCGGTCGATTTCACCGAAGACGATGTCCAGCGATCCTAGCACGGCGACCGAATCGGCGAGCATGTGTCCTTTGCACAGCTTTTCAAAAGCTTGCAGATGGGCAAAGCCCGGTGCGCGAATTTTGCATCGGTAGGGCTTGTTGCTGCCGTCTGAGACCAAATAGACGCCGAACTCGCCCTTCGGCGCTTCGACGGCGCAATAGACTTCTCCTTCGGGAACATGGAAGCCTTCGGAGAACAGCTTGAAGTGGTGGATCATCGCTTCCATCGATTCCATCATGTCCTTGCGTTTCGGAGGAACGACCTTGTTGTTGTCGCACACGACCTCGCCTTGCGGCATGCGTTCCAAACATTGTCGGATCAGGGCGAGCGATTGTCGCATCTCGGCGATGCGTACCAGGTATCGGTCGTAGCAGTCGCCCTTCTCGCCGACGGGAATGTCGAATTCCAGCTCGTCGTAGACGGCGTAAGGCGCGGACTTTCGCAAGTCCCACGCCATGCCCGTTGCGCGTAGCATCGGCCCTGTGAATCCCCATGCGAGCGCGTCTTCGGTGGAAATCGCGCCGATGTCGACGGATCGTTGCTTGAAGATTCGGTTTCCTGTCAGCAAGGTTTCCATGTCGTCGACGAACTTGGGAAACTGCTCTGCCCATTGTGCGATCTTGTCTTCCAATCCTTCGGGCAGGTCTCGATAAACGCCGCCTGCGCGGTAGTAGGCTGCGTGCAATCGGGCCCCTGAGGCTTCTTCGTAAAAGCCCATCAGCTTTTCGCGCTCTTCGTAGCCCCACAGCGCGGGCGTGAGGGCGCCCACATCCATGGCGTAGCTTGTTGTGCTGAGAAGGTGGTTGAGAATGCGTGTGATCTCGTCGAACAGCACGCGTATAAATAGCGCGCGACGCGGCGGCGAGATATCCAAAAGACTTTCGATGGCAAGCACGAAGGCGTGTTCTTGACACATGGGCGAGACATAGTCCAAGCGGTCGAAATAGGGAATCGCTTGCAAATAGGTCTTGTGTTCGATCAGCTTCTCCGTACCTCGATGCAACAGCCCGATATGCGGATCGATGCGCTCGATCACCTCCCCGTCCATTTCCATGACCAGTCGCAGCACGCCGTGCGCTGCCGGATGCTGCGGACCGAAGTTCATCGTCATCGTGCGCCGCGTCGGATCCTTGCCGTGTCGAGGCGAGCTTTGTTCCGCCAAACTCTTGTTCATGATCTTTTGTCCATAGCCGACTACTCGTGGTCGCTCGCCTTGTCGGAATCTTGCATTTTTTGCGGCAAGCCGTGCCACGGCATGAGCGTGTCGGTGTCGCGCAGGTCTTGCGCCATGGAGACCTTTTCGTGGATGACGCGTCCTTGTTTTTCGTCGTAGCGCACCTCTGTATAACCGCTGAGCGGAAAATCTTTGCGCAAGGGGTGTCCTTGGAACCCGTAGTCGCTGAGCAGGCGTCTCAGGTCGGGGTGAGCGCGGAAACGTACGCCGAACATATCCCAGCACTCGCGCTCGTACCAGGCGGCGGCGGGAAAGACGGCGGCGAGCGAAGGGAGAAACATACGCTCGTCGGCATCCACGATCATTCTCAGCCGTGTGTTGTGCGTCGTGCTGAGCAGGTGGTAGACAACCTCGAAGCGCAGGGTGCGCTGTGGGTAGTCGACGGTGCAAACATCGATCAGCAGGCGAAACAGACATTGTCGGTCGTCGCGCAAGAACTTCGCCACCTCCACCAACGAAGAGGCTTCCGCCTTGAAGGCGAGCATGCAAGGGTCGCGTCGTTCGCGTTGCAAGCGTCCTTGCTGCTTGCCGAGCAGGTAGGAGGCGAGCTCTTCGACATCTTCGTCGTGCTGCGGTGGTGCGCTCATCGTGTCGTCCGTCGCCTTGTCGTCGTCTTGCCGTCGCGTTGTCAGCGTCGGAATCGCGCGGTACGGCGAATTTTCTTTTTCAGTTGCAAGATGCCGTAGACCAACGCTTCGGCGGTCGGGGGGCATCCTGGCACATAGATGTCGACAGGAACGATGCGATCGCAACCCCTCACGACCGAGTAGGAGTAGTGGTAGTAGCCGCCGCCGTTCGCGCACGAGCCCATCGAGATGACCCAGCGGGGCTCTGCCATTTGGTCGTAGACCTTGCGGAGTGCGGGAGCCATCTTGTTTGTCAGGGTGCCGGCGACGATCATAACGTCCGACTGGCGCGGGGAAGCGCGCACGAAGACGCCGAAGCGATCGAGGTCGTAGCGTGGCATGTAGGCGTGGATCATCTCGACGGCGCAGCAGGCGAGTCCGAAGGTCATCGGCCATAGAGAGCCGCTTTGCGCCCATCCCACCAAATCGTCCAGTCGCGCCGTCACGAAGCCGCGCCGCGCTAGGTTTGGCGAAAGATCGCCAATCGTTTTCTGCGGAAGTGCGCGGACAGGCGGAGGCGTTACGACTGCCATAACATCATCCGTGCTGACGAACGTCATGTTACTGTCACTTTTGCTCATGTTACTTTTTGTCATGCCTATGTTTCTCCCATGTGTCACGCTTATGTCTTTTCCAGGTCACTCCCAGTCGAGCGCGCCCTTGCGCCACTCGTATAGAAAGCCGATGCATAAGATGCTCAAGAAAGCCATCATGGACCAAAAGCCTGCGAGCGAAAGATCGCGCAACGCCAATGCCCAAGGAAACAGAAAGGCGACTTCCAGATCGAAGACGATGAACAGCAGGGTCACCAAGTAGAAGCGGATGTCGAAACGTTTTCGCGAATCTTCGAAGCTTTCGAAACCGCACTCGTATGCCGAGAGCTTTTCGTCGTACGGTGCTTTCGGCGACAGCAGGAAGTTTGCCACGACGAAGAGGATCGAGAAGCCGAAGGCGACGCCCAAGAACACGAGCGCGGCAAAGTATTCGCTGTGAAAGGTTGAAGCAGACACGAGGGGTTGACGGTTCGCGGGGGTTGAGCGCGGGGGTTGAGGCGGAGTCGTGTGGCGGGGCGTGTGGCGGGGTTGGCTTTTCGCGCCGCTTTCGGCTACTTTAGCACTCATAGGCGCGACGAGGGGCGAAAAAAAACAACGCTAAAAGACAACGCGGTGGACTTTCATGACGACACTCTGCCAGCAAGATGCCGAGCGACGCGAGCAGACAGCGCAATGGTTTCAAGGGTTGCGCGACCGCCTATGCAAAGCCTTCGAGACGTTGGAAGACATCGCGTCTGACGAGATAGCGGAAGAAGTAGCAGGAACATTTTGCAAAAAAAAATGGCAGCGCGAGGATGCCAAGGCGCGCAATGACAATGACAATGACAATGGTAATGGCGGTGGCGACGGCGGCGGCGGCGAGATGGCGCTGATGCGCGGACGCGTCTTTGAAAAGGTGGGCGTCAATGTTTCGACCGTCTATGGCACCTTCGCACCCGCCTTGCAGCGCGAGGTGAAGGGGGCTTCGCTGGACGGAACATTTTGGGCAAGCGGAATCTCGGTCGTCGCGCACCCGCGCTCACCGCGCGTGCCGGCGGTGCACTTCAACACTCGCTACATCCAAAGCGCGCACGGCTGGTTCGGCGGCGGCGGCGACCTGACGCCGAACGAAGACGATCCCGCCATGCGCGACCTCTTTCACGACGCTTTTCGGCGCGTTTGCGAGCAGCACAAGCAGGGACGCTACGAAGCTTACGCCAAAGCGTGCGACGACTATTTTACGATAAGCCACCGCAATCGCGTGCGCGGGGCGGGTGGAATTTTTTTCGACAACTTGAACGAAGACTGGCAGCGCGACTTCGACTTCGTGCGCGACCTTGGAGAAGCCTTCTTGGAAGTCTTTCCCAAGATCGTGCGTGCGCGCGCACGCCTGCCCTGGAGCGAAGCCCAGCGCGCGCAACAATTGCGCGTGCGCGGCTACTACGCCGAGTTCAATCTCGTCTACGACCGCGGCACGCGCTTCGGCTTGCTGACGAACGCCAATCCCGATGCGGTGCTGATGTCGCTGCCGCCGCTCGCGGCGTGGTAGAATGTTCTGCGGAAGCGACATGGCAGCGAGATCGGAGGCGAAAAACATGCATGCGAACAGGCGCACGATGCCATGACGCAATCTTCTTCCCTTGTATGGCAACCCTCCGCAGAGCGCATCGCAGGCTCGCCGTTGCAAGGGTTTTGCCAACGCCACACGCCCTTTGCTCACGGCGCGCCGCGAGACAAGGCGGAATACGACCTGCTCTTGCGCTGGTCGCTTGACGAGAACGAAACCTTTTGGCATGCCTTGTGGCGGTTCGCCGAAGTTTCAGGAGAGACGGGCAGCGCTCCCTTCGTCGAGCAGGGGGAGCGGATGGCTAAGACAAGGTTCTTTCCGCGCGCAAAACTGAATTTTGCAGAAAACCTTTTGCGCGGCGGCGGCGAGGCGATCGTCCTCTCCAGCTGGCTTGAGCAAGGCGCGCCGTTGCGATGGGATCGTGCCACCTTGCGCGACAAGGTAGCCGCGTGCGCGCGTCTGTTGGAAAGGGCGGGCGTGGAGCCAGGCGACAGGGTCGCCGCCGTCTTGCCGAATGGTTTCGAGGCGATCGTCGGCTTCTTGGGCTCTGCTGCGATCGGCGCGGTATGGACGATCGCCTCGCCTGATTTCGGACCTGCCAGCATTCTCGATCGTTTTTTGCAAACGCGTCCGAAGGTGTTGTTGTTCGCCGACGGCTATGCTTACGGAGGAAAGTTCTTCGACCGTCGCCGCGAGATGGAAGAAGTTGTCCGCGGCTTGCCTTCGTTGGAACGGGTGTTCGTCGTGGTTGCAAGCCCGCCTTGTCGTGGCGACCGAGTCTTTGCAACCGACACCGCCGTCAAGACAGAACAAGGCAAGAAGTTGACTTTGCACCCCTTTGCTGAGGCGTTGGCAGCAGAGCAGGCAAAAAACAACGAACAGAACGTTGCTGCACCCTTTTGTTACAAGGCATTTCCCTTCGACCATCCTTTGTGCATTCTCTACTCGTCGGGAACGACGGGTGCGCCGAAGTGCATCGTCCATCGTGCGGGCGGGGTGTTGCTGAAGCACCTTTCGGAGCATT
>JABAAA010000050.1:0-481 GCA_014239005.1 Alphaproteobacteria bacterium
GGTGATTTGGCGTTGCGTGGGGGTCTGTCGTTGTTGGGGGTCGGCGGTGGCGGCGAGGTGAAGGAAAAAGAGGCGCGGGATTATGCGGAGTCGTGGCGTCCGTATCGAAGTTACGGAGCGTTGTTGTTGTGGCGGGGGTATGGGATAGAGAAACGCGGGGATAAAAAACCTAACGACGAGGGGTTGTAGAGAGAGACAAGCGGGGGTATATTATTTTGCACTTGTTGGAAAGAGATTGAGCGCGTCTATTTTTATATTGACGGATGCAAAACATCGCACGCGTAGCGTGCGGGGGGGTGTGGGGGGAGTAATCCCCCCGCAAAAGCGCGCCGCGAGCGGGCGCGATAACCCGAAGGGTTACGCGCCTTCTACGCACGAGCGCGAAACGCGAAACGCGCGCACGATGTTTTGCACCCATCAAAACAAAAAGCATGTGTCTGTCTCTGCAAAACGCGCTCCCCAAAAAGCGCAAGCGAGCATA
>JABAAA010000050.1:579-3493 GCA_014239005.1 Alphaproteobacteria bacterium
TAGCAAGCGAGCATAGCAAGCGAGCATAGCAAGCGAGCATAGCAAGCGAGCATAGCAAGCGAGCATAGAATAGACATCCCCCCTCAAAACTCCTTCAAAACTCCTTCTTGGGCAAGGAAACCGTCAAGCCCTCCAACGCCTCCGTCACCACAATCTGACAGCCCAAGCGCGAGTTCTCCCGCCGATCGTGCGCCAACTCCATCATGTCCAACTCGTCCTCGCTCGCAACATCCAACTTCTCCAGCCACCCCTCCCCAATATGCAAATGACAGGTCGCACAAGCCAACGAACCCCCACACACACCCTCAATGTCCACATCATGCTCGTGCGCCAACTCCAACATCGTCATCCCCGATGCCGCCTCACACACCTTGCGATTCCCATCTCGTTCGATAAAAACAACCTTCACCACAATCTAACACACTCCCAAAAAACATCCCCCCACAACGCCAAACAATCCTCTAGCCCATCCCAAACAACAACGCAACAACAACCCCTTACTCTTGCTCTTACTTTTACCCTTGCCCTTCCCCTCTTGCTCTTTGCTTTTTCCCTATCCCCCCTATCCCCCCCTATCCCCCTTGTCGCACCGCCTCGACAAAAGCCTCCGCGGCTGCCACCACCTCCGCGTCCTTCAGATAACGATGCAACCCAATCCTCACACTCGCTGCGCGCTCCGCCTCAGGCAAGCCGATCGCTCGCAATACATGCGAGCCTTCTTGCGAACCTTCTTGCGAACCTTCTTGCGAACCTTCTTGCGAGCCTTCCTGCCCGCCGCCACTGCAAGCCGCCGCCGTCGAGAAACAAAAGCCCGATAGACGCGAGAGCAACGCCTCCGCGCTTACCCCCGAAAATCTGATGTTCAAATTTCCGGCAAGCCGAGGACGCAACGTTCCGTTGATGCGAAAGTCCACGCCTCCCTTCTCCAAGCCCTGCAAGAACAGCTGTGTCTGCCCTTGCAAACGGACTCGGTCGCGCTCACCATGCTCTGCCAGCATGCGCGCGGCGCCCGCGAACCCCATCGCCAGCATCGGCGAGAGCGTTCCCGATCGCACCCCCCCCTCCTGTCCTCCGCCGTGCAACAAAGGTTCGAAAGCAACGCGCCTTCGATGCGCCACATACAAGGCGCCGATCCCGAGCGGTCCGTAGCTTTTGTGAGCAGAGAAACTCGCGAAATCGAGCGAAGTAACATCGAACGCCACCTTCCCCAAAGCCTGCGCAGCGTCGCTGTGAATCCACGCGCCTTTCGCATGCGCAATCTCCGCCAGCTGTTCGAGGGGTTGCAACACGCCGATCTCGTTGTTCGCGGTCATGACCGAAAGCAGCGCGGTGTTCTCGTCGACAGCTTGAGCAACCCGCTCGACATCGACCAACCCATCCTGCTGGACAGGAACGAGGGTGACCCTTGCGCCCAAACGACGCTGCGCGTAGCGGCACGATTCTAGGACGCACTTGTGCTCACTGACAAGCGTCACGATTCCGTCTCTGCCCTCCTTCTCGCGCCTGAAAGCGAGCGCCCCCTTGATCGCCGTGTTGTTCGCCTCGGTCGCGCCCGAAGTGAAGAGGATTTCGTTCGGACGCACGCCCAGCAAGGCAGCGAGCGTCGCACGTGCGTCCTCCACCTTCTCGGCAGCGCGCCACCCCACCGCGTGCGCGTCCGAGTGCGGATTGCCGAAGGGTCTTTCGCTCGCGCTGTCCCCCTCGACATAGCTCCGCATGCACGAAGCCGCCTCGTCGCACAAAGGCGTCGAAGCTTGGGCGTCCAAATAGACAAGTTTTGCCAAAGAACTCACGCGGCGACAGCTCCTCTTGTCGCTCCTCCCTTTCGCGCGAGCAAGTCGAGCAATGCCTCCAGCGCGCCTTCACGCGTACATACGCCGAAGGAAACCCTGATCGCACGACGGCACGAAGCCTCGTCGAAGCCCATCGCGTGCAAGACATGGCTCGGCGCGACCTTGCCCGACGAACAGGCCGCACCTGACGAAAGAGCGATCCCCTCACCGTCGCACAGCATGAGCAACACCTCTGCGGACAGACGAGGATGGACAAAGCACGAAGTGTTCGCCAAACGCTGCGTCTCGACACCCGCGATGCGTACCCCATCCAACACCTTGCGTAGCGCCTGTTCGAACGCGTTGCGTTTGCCTTCGAGCTCGCGCATGCCTTCAAGGTCAAGGCAGGCGAGGGTCAGGGCGGTTGCAAAGCCCGTAATGGCAACCACATTCTCGGTACCTGCGCGCAAGCCCCCCTCCTGTCCGCCGCCGCGCAGCAGCGGTTGCAAGCGCGCGTGCGCCTCGGCAGTGCAGACGAGCGCCCCCGCCCCTTGCGCTCCTCCGATCTTGTGCGCGGACAGGGTGAGCATGTCCGCTCCCCACGCCTTGAGCGAGACGGGCAAACGTCCGATCGCCTGCGTCGCGTCGCAGTGGAGGGGAACAGCGCGAGCATGACAGAGCTCGGCAAGGGCTGGGATGGGCTGCACGACACCCGTCTCGTTGTTCGCTGCCATGACGGACACCAGCTGCGGCGGAGAGGCTGCGTCGTCGAGCATCGTCTGCAAGGCTTTTTGATCGACGACGCCCGTAGGCAAAAGCGGCACGAGTCTCTTGTCGCCCCCTTTTGCGCTTGTGTCTGCATTTGTGTCCGCACTCGTTTTTGGGGGTTGCCAAGCGAGGACGGAGGCGTGTTCGCCTGCCGAGCAGAAGAATCGCGTCTTGTCGTGCAGGGCGAGCGCATTGGCTTCGCTACCGCTAGCAGTGAAGATCACATGCTCGGGTTGCGCTTCCAGATGTTGCGCGATGCGCTCGCGCGACGCCTCGATGTGCGCGCGCGCCCTCCTACCGAAGGCATGCACCGACGAAGCGTTGCCCGTCTCGCGCGACACCTCTGCCATCACGGCACTCACTTCGGCACGCAG
>JABAAA010000050.1:3592-8094 GCA_014239005.1 Alphaproteobacteria bacterium
GATCTCTGATTCTCGTTGCGGAGATTTTTTTGGAAAGGCTACAACGTTTCGGCAAAAAATCTGCTAGAATGGATTCTACGTACGAATAGTAGGACTTTGCGCCAGACAAGGTAAGGACGAAAACAATCATGGATGTCGTTTTGAACGGTCCTAGCGGGCGTATCGAGGGGCGGTTGCACCAAGCCGCTGCAACGTCCCCTGTCGTCTTGCTGTTGCATCCCGATCCTGTGCAGGGCGGCACGATGGACAGCAAGACGGTCTATACGCTGTATCGCGCCTTTGCCCGCCAAGGCTTCTCTTGCCTTCGGATCAACTTTCGCGGCGTGGGACGCAGCGACGGGCACACGGAGAAAGGAGAAGGAGAGATCGCCGACGCCGCGGCGGCGCTGGATTGGCTTCAAGACCGCAGCGAAGGCGTCACCCCTTGTTGGATCGGCGGCGTCTCCTTCGGCGCCTGGGTCGCCTTGCAGCTGTTGATGCGTCGCCCCGAGATCGCGCGATTCGTCGTCGCCGGATTGCCCGAACGACGCTACGATTTCTCCTTTTTCAGTCCTTGTCCCGTCGACGGGCTCGTGCTTCACGGCGAGCAGGACGCGCTGATTCCCTCAGAGCATGTCAGGCAATTGCAACAAGATTTGATCTGCCACAAAGCTGTTCAAGTGATCTTTCACTACATCAAAGGAGCGGATCACCTATTCTCGCAACACTTGAGCAAACTGGAGCAAACGGCAAGCGACTACATTCGACAAGCGCATGCGAAGTCGGCAGCCTGACCCTCGAACGCCCCCTGCTCTGTTCCCTCCCTGTCTGTTCTCTCTCTGTTCCCTCCTTGTCTCCCCCGTTGCATGCCTTCGTTTCTGCTCATCGACAACTACGACAGCTTCACCTGGAACCTGTACCAGGCGGTGGCGAAGCATCGCGCGATCGAAGAAGGAAGCGTGCAGGTCGTACGCAACGACAAGATCGATGTGGCAGAGGTGTTGGCGTTGAAGCCTCTCGGAGTGGTCGTCTCGCCGGGTCCCGGTCGTCCTGAAGGGGCGGGCGTGTCGCTCGCCTTGCCGCAAGCCTTGCTGGCGCGCGGCGCGAAAGGAGAGTCGATTCCCCCTATGCTGGGCGTGTGCTTGGGACTGCAATGTCTGGCGCAAAGCTGCGGCGGCGAGGTGGTGCGCGCCAAACGCCTGATGCACGGCAAAATCTCCGCCGTCCGACACGAAGGCAAAAGCCCTCTGTTTCGCAACGTTCCGAACAGTTTTGCCGCCACGCGCTACCATTCGCTCGTTGTCGAAAGACGCTCGCTGCCGAAAACGCTCTGTGTCGATGCCGTCAGCGACGACGAGGAAGAAGTCGTCATGGCACTCTCGCACCACGAGCAGGCGCTCTTCGGCGTGCAGTTCCACCCCGAAAGCGTCGCGTGCGAACACGGCGAGCGCATCGTCTTCAACTTCGTCGACTTTTGCCTGGAAAGGGCGCACGGCACGACGGACACACGAGCGCAATCCAACCAGCTCATTAACCCCTGACACAACCCTACCTAACCCCTCTCACATGGCGACGATGGCAGACGGGGATCGCTCGATACACGAGACATTGGAAATGTTGCTCGCGGGACAGACGCTCTCGCGCGAGGGGGCAAGGCGACTTTTCACCGCGCTGCTGATCGAAAGCAAAGAGACGGACGAGCTGGTGTTGGCGGCGGTGCTGGCAGCCCTGCGCGTGCGCGGCGAACAGAGCGAGGAGGTTGCAGGAGCCGTAGACGCGCTGAGCGCCGCGGTCGTTCACCCTGTCGTTGCACCCGCAAAGGCGATCGACATCGTGGGAACGGGGGGAGACGGGTTAGGAATGGTGAACATCTCGACGGCGACGGCGCTAGTTGTTGCCAGTTGCGGCGTTCCTGTGGCGAAGCATGGCAACCGCGGAGTGAGTTCTCGAAGCGGCGCTGCGGATGTGTTGGAAGCTTTGGGTGTCAAGATCGACGCTTCGGTCGATCGTTTGCAACAGAGTTTGGACGAGGCTTGTTTTTGTTTCATGTTTGCACCGCGCCACCATCCTGCGATCGGACGAGCGGGAAAGGTTCGCAAGTCGTTGGGCGTTCGAACGCTTTTCAACATTTTGGGACCTCTGCTGAATCCTGCGGGCGTTCGGCGGGGTCTGTTCGGCGTTGCCGATACGCGCATTGCGGCGCTTTATGCGCGTGTGATGGCGTTGCTGGACTTTGACCATGCGTGGATTGTGCATGGCGCGGGGGGAGCGGACGAGATGACGCTTTGTGGCGAGTCGCAAGCCTTGATCGTCGAGCGCGATTCGGCGGGAATGCACAAGAAACGTGCGCTACTGCCTGAGGACGCGGGGTTGCCTGAGCGAGACCTTGCGCTGGTGCTTGGTGGCGATGCGAAGCACAACGCGCAGGCGATAGCGAGGGTCTTCGACAACAAGTGTGGCAAGGAGGGTTCTTCACAACGCGCGCTGTTCGAAACGATTCTCTACAACGCGTCTGCGGCGTTAGTCGTGGCGGAAGTTTCGCGCACGCTCGCTGAGGGGGCGGCGCTCGCCAGGGCTGCCATCGAGGACGGGAAGACACGTCGCACCTTGGATGCTGTCAAGCACATCACCCAACAAGGCTGAGCATGGCGAATCCTTGCTCGCGCGCATCCTTGCTGCCAAGCACGAGGAGTGCGCTTTGCTGGCGCGTGATCAAGGGCTGTTGGAAGAGCAGGCACGAGCGCAGGAGGCGCCGCGCGGCTTTCGTCGAACGTTGTTGCAACATCTTACGCGCGGGCGGGCAGCGCTGATTTGCGAGAGCAAACGCGCCTCGCCCTCTGCGGGCGTGATCTGTCCCGAACGTTCTCCTGACACGACGGCGCAACAGCTTGCGCGTGGCGGTGCTGCGTGTCTTTCTGTCTTGAACGATCGCGCGTGGTTTCACGCGCAGCCCGACGACTTGGAACGTGCGCGTGCGGCTTGTCCTCTTCCTGTGTTGCGCAAGGATTTTCTCGTCGAACCTGTGCAAGTATGGCAGGCGCGCGCGATGGGCGCGGATTGCGTGCTGCTGGTGATGCGTTTGTTGGAGACGACGCGAGCTAAAGAAATGGAAGAGCTCGCCTTGGAGCTCGGCATGGATGTGTTGGTCGAAGTGCACGACGAAGAAGAGCTGGAACGCGCCGTCTCGCACTTGCAAGCCGCGATGATCGGCGTGAACGCACGCGACTTGCAAAGCCTTTCTATCGATCTTGCGCGCGCGGCAGAGGTAGTCTCGCGTGTGCCCGCAGATCGCCTTGCGGTAGCGGAGAGCGGCTTGCGCAAGCCTGACGACCTTCTACCCTTTTTGGCAGCACGTTCTGGCTCGTTGGCGTTTTTGATCGGGGAAGCCCTCATGCGCAGTGACGACGCACAAGCTTGCGTTGCAGCCTTTGCCGAAGCTGCCAGCCCCGCCTAGTCCTATGTCAGCGAAGGAAACGACGGGGCGATCTCGCCTGACGCACGGGGACGGGGCGGGGGGAGCGCGCATGGTCGATGTGGGAGATAAGTCCTCGACGAAGCGTTTGGCGCGCGCGCAGGCTTGCGTGTTGCTTTCGGAGGAAGGAGCGAGCGTTCTTGCAACGGAGAAAGCGGAAAAGGGCAATGTGCTGGGAACGGCGCAGCTTGCGGGGATCATGGCGGCGAAACAGACGAGTGCCCTCGTGCCATTGTGCCATCCTTTGCCCTTGAGTCAGGTTTCGGTGTCGTTGCGTCTGGAGGGATCGAAGGTTTGGATTTTTTCGGAATGTCGCACGCAGGGAAAAACGGGGGTCGAGATGGAGGCGCTGACAGCCGTCTCGGTCGCAGCCTTGACCGTCTACGACATGCTGAAGGCGGTCGATCGCGCGATGCGCATCACCGACATTCGTCTGCTCGAAAAGCGCGGCGGCGCGTCAGGTACATGGCACGCCGAAAGGGATAGCTAGAGAATGGCGGACTTGCTACCCGAACAGGCGCGCGAGACGATGCTTGCGTGTTGTCAAACCCTTCGTGGCAGGGAGGTGTTGGCGTTGCAACGTTGCTTCGGCAGGGTATTGGCGGAAGATCTGAAGGCGCGAGTTGCCCATCCTTCGCGGCGTATTTCTGCGATGGACGGGTATGCGGTTCGGGCGAGGCAAGCGCGACGCGATATTGTGTTGCGCCTTGTCGGCAGCTCTGCTGCGGGTGTTGCGTCGGTACCACTGTTAGCGGCGGAGCCCTCGGCGGTGCAAGTGTTCACTGGTGCAGCCTTGCCGAACGATGCCGATGCCGTGCTGATCGACGAGCATAGCGTCGTGGAAGGCGAGAGGGTACGCGTGTTGGAAGAGCCCGCGCGCGGTCGTTACATCCGCGCCGAAGGGGGAGATTTTGCCGAGGGCAGCGTCTGTTTGGAGCGGAATCGTCTGCTTTCGTTGCGCGACCTTACCTTGGCAGCGACGATGAACTACGCGTGGCTTTCGGTGCGAAGGCGACCTCGCCTTGCGATCGTTGCCAGCGGCGACGAGCTC
>JABAAA010000051.1 GCA_014239005.1 Alphaproteobacteria bacterium
GCCATCTACGAGGTTTGGTGGCTGTACGCCGATGCCGCCGCAGCAGCCCAGCTGGGGGTCATCACGCTTTTGTTCGTGCTTGCCTTGCTAGCAGCCGAACGCGCAGCGCGAGGGGTAAGGGGCTACGCACAAAATCCCCCTGCACTCCAACCCGCCGTTCTGCCTCGACTGGAGGGGAGGAAAGGCGCGCTCGCCTTCGCCTTCTGTTTGACACCGCTTGCCTGTGGTTTCTTCATCCCGCTCGGCTTCCTCGCCTACCAAGCCGCGCAAGAGCGCATCCCCTTGCAAAGGCTCGGCGAGTATGCCGAAGCCGCCGTCAATTCGCTCACGCTTGCCGGCAGCACGGCGTTGGCAACGACGCTGCTCGGCTTTGCTACCGTCCTGTTCGCTCCGCCGCCCAAAAAGAGAGGTCGCGCAACCCGCGCCCTCTTCTCGATCGCATCCGCAGGATACGCCCTGCCCGGCAGCATGCTCGCCATAGGTGCACTCATCGTCGCATTCGCTTTGAGCAGAATTTGGCAACAAAGCTTCCTGCTGAACTCGCTACTGCTGCTCGCCGCCGTCTATATGGCACGCTTTCTCACCATCGCCCTGTCCGGTGCAGAAAGCGCGGCGGTGCGCATCACCCAGTCGATCACCGACGCCGCCAAGCTCATGCGTATGAACAACGGCGCGGTGATACGAAAAATACACTTGCCCCTCATCCGAGGAGACCTGCTGGCGATCACCCTCATCGTCTTCATCGACGGCATCAAAGAGCTTTCGGCGACCTTCCTGCTGCGCCCCTTCGACTTCGACACGCTCGCCACGCAAATCTTCGAGCTGATGCGCGAAGAGCAAATTCGTCAAGCAGCACCCCCCGCCTTGTTGGTAACCCTGCTCGGAACGGCAGCCATCCTGCTGCTTGCCAACTGGGCGCAAGAAAAGAATCCGACAACGCGATTCTTTCGATAGCCCTCAACGCAAACCCCGCTTGCGTACGAAAAAGACGCTGTATTCTGCCAAGCCCCACAGCGCCAACAAGGCACTCACCACAAAAGAGATTTGTGTGACGAGCCCCCATTCCACGACAGCGAGGGGCAAGGCGACATACATGCAGATCGTCGCCGCCACGCCGACGGGTGTTTTGTGTGGAATATCCAGCTGGTAGGCGTTGTAGCCGCGCACGCACGATGTCACGACCGTGCGCAACAGGACGACGACGACCAGCCACAAGGGTAGCAGGTTCAAGTGCAGCAGTACTACCATGGAGAAGCTGAAATAGCAGTGGTCAGCGATGAGGTCGAGGTAGGCGCCGAAACGCGAAGTTTCCGAGCGTTTGCGTGCGATGTAGCCGTCGCAGCAATCGGTGAGTCCCGCGAGCGTCATGAGAGCGATGACGGTCAGGGTTGCTCCTTCCCATTCCAAGAACAGCAAGAGGGATACGGGCGCGAGGGAGAGGCGGAGCAGAGATAGTGCGTTTGCGATCTTCATGGTGATTTTTATCAAAAAAGGACGATGCTACGCAAGGTCCCTTCGCTGCGAGAAACGTCGAGCGCCTTGTTGATGTTTTGGAAAGGAAAGCGCTCGCCCGCGAGTCGTTCGAGGTTCCACAGCCCTCGTGCGTGCAGGTCGAGCAAGATGGCGACATCGCGTTGGAGGCTTGCGTCGCCCATTTTGCTACCGCGCACTGTCTTTCCTTCGGTGGCGAGCATGCTTGCATCGATCGAGAAAGTTTCGCCTTCTTGTGTCATGCCGACGACGACCATGCATCCTCCTGGGCGCAGCATGTCGAAGCCGAGCGACATGGCGTGCGTGTTTCCGACGGCGACGAAGACGAAGTCTGCTCCACCGCGCGTGGCGGCGCGCACTTCGGCAGGCAGGGCGGGAGCGGGAGCGTAGGCGTGAGTTGCTCCCAGTTCGAGCGCTATCTTTCGTTTGACTTCGGAAGTGTCGACGGCGATGTTCGTCGTGGGCTTTGTCAGGCGAGCGGCTTGGATGCAGTTGAGTCCGACGCCGCCGCATCCGATGGTGGCGAGGTGGCTACCTTCCGCGGGAGTCGCTGCGTTCATCACTGCGCCGAAGCCCGTGAGCACGCCGCATCCTAGCAGGCATGCCAGTTCCCCATCCAACGCGGTGGAGATTTTTGTCACTTGCGAGCGTGCGACCAGCACCTGTTCGGCGAAGGCTGCCGTGCGCAAGCCGTGGAAGGGTCTTGTTCCTTTATGCTTGCCTTCGAGCAGACGCAAGGGCGAGCGTTCGTCGAGGCGTGTTTGGGTTGCGCACAGACTTTCTTCGCTTCGAGTGCAAGCTGGGCAGGCGCCGCAGGTGCGCAGGAGCGAGACGACGACCTGGTCTCCCACTCGAAGTTCTTCGTCGGTGCTGTTGGTGCGCTCGCCGAGTTCGACGATTTCGCCTGCGGCTTCGTGTCCGAAGACGGCAGGGAGGGGAGTTTTCCATGCGCCGGAGATGTAGTGAAGGTCGCTGTGGCAGACGGCGCAAGCTTTGAGGGCGACAAGGACTTCGCCTGTTTGTGGGGGATCGAGGGTGACGGGCTGTAGATCTAGAGGGGCGTTGGGCGCGAAGGCGACGGCGGCTTGGAAAGTAGAGGACATGAGGAGACTCTAGTGCATTGCACTTGTTTAGACAAACCTGACAAACAAACGCGTTATCGACAAAAAGTCGTTGTCCGCTCCCCAGTATCTTTCTACACAAAGCGCATGGGAAACAATGGCAACAATCTGCCGTCCTAAATTTATTCAGGCTGCTGCACCCCCAAGAGCGCGCGCGTCTCCCTCACCCCCACTACCTCCTGCCCGCACTCCCGCAACCCCGCCACCACCTCCGCGACCCGCTCTGCATTGTCCTCAGCCTCCCCCCCGTCGCCCCGCAACACATTGTTCTCAAACCCCACCCGAACATGTCCCCCCCGCCGCGCACCCCTTAACACATACTCCCCCTCCCCGATACCAAACCCACACAAAAACCACAACGGCACTTCTCCAAAAGGTCTCAGACAAGCGTCAAGAAACTCGTCAAGAGGCGGCATGCCGTCAATACCCCTCCCATACTCGCCATACACAAACAACACACACAACCCCTCCCCGTCGATCACCCCATCCTCCACCATTCTCCACAACCCCACCGCATCACAAGGCGCGTAAAGAATATGCTGAAGATGCACAGAACGCTCGCGCGCCTCCTCGTAAAACCTGCGCGCCGCCGCCCTGTCCTGCTCCCCCGCGTTCATCTCACGCCACGCCACGCTCGCAAACCGACAACCGCTTTCGAATACACAACGCGCCTGCTCGCAAGGAGCATAGTGCCCCAAGCCCTCGCTGGAAATTTGGTACAGCAAGCCCTGCTCGGCTTCCAAGTCCTTCAATGCCTCCCTGTACAACCCCGCATCCAAGCTGTGCCGCCCCTCGTCGTTGCGCACATGGAAATGCATCAAGCTCGCCCCCGCATCGCGACAAGCACGCGCGCAAACGACAAGCTCTGCAACCGAAAGCGGTAGCGCCGCATGATCTTCCTTCTGCAGCCTGCCCCCGTTCGGCGCAACAGAAACGATCACCACTTCACAACAAACCCACCCTCACGCCGCACGCTCCTTGCATGCGCGCAAGGCATCTTCCAGCGAATCGCACAAGGTGCGCGTAAGAAAATCCAACTCCTCTTCGACCAACGTGAACGGTGGCGCAAGCAACACATGATCACCGCACGCTCCATCCGCGTTGCCAAAAGCAGGGTAGCAAATCAACCCGCGCAGCATCGCAGCATCGCGCACGCGACGATACAATTTCAATTCTGCAGGAAAGGGCTGCTTGCTCGACTTGTCCGCCACCAACTCCACGCCACGCAACAAACCTCGCCCGCGCACATCGCCCACATGGCACGCCAAAAGAGGACGCTCGGCAATCTCAGCCGTGAGCTTCGCCTGCAAAGTCTCCCCGTCGGCTCGCACCTTGCCGAGCAATCCGCGCTCGTCGATGGCACGCTGCACCGCCAACGCGGTTGCGCACACGATCGGATGTCCCATAAAGCTGTGTCCATGACGCAAGAGCCCGGACCCCTCACGCAACCCGTCAACGATCCGCTCGCTCACGAGCGTCACCCCAATGGGCTGCACTCCCCCGCCCAACCCCTTGGACATCGCCAGCAAGTCGGGCGCGATGCCGTCCTCTTCGCAGGCAAAACGAAAGCCCGTGCGACCACTGCCACACATGACCTCGTCCAAAATCAGCAAAATTCCGTGGCGGTCGCAAACCTCGCGCATCTTACGCCAGTAGCCTTGCGCAGGCGGCATCGCCCCCAGCGTACTACCGCTCACCGTCTCGGCTGCAAAGGCGATCACGCTCTCCGCGCCCAGCTCGTTGATCTTTTGTTCCAACTCTGCCGCCAGACGGTCGGCATAGCTTTCCTCGCTCTCCCCCCCCTTCAAGCCCCGATAGAGATCGCACGCCGATACCACCGCCTGCTCCAACAACATCGCGGCATAAGGCAGACGCCGCTGCGGATTGCTCCCCAACGACAGTGCCCCCAAAGTGCTGCCGTGATAGCTCTGACGACGCGTGATGATCCAACGCCGCGTCGTTCCTTCGCCGCGCTCCTGCCAGTACTGATGCGCAATTTTGAAAGAAGCCTCCATCGCCTCCGAGCCGCCGCAGCAGAAATAAGCGTAAGAAAGATCGTCTGGCGCACGAGAACAGAGATAACGTGCAAGCTCCTCTGCCGCGTCGTTGGTGAAAAACGCGGTATGCGCAAAGTCCAAACGCCCCGCCTGCTCGCACAAAGCCTTCAGCACCTCGCTGTCGCCGTGTCCCAAGCACGAGATCGCAGCTCCCCCCGAAGCGTCGAAATAGCGCCGCTGCTCGGAATCAACGATGTGATGCCCCGAAGCCGAAACAGCACAAGGATAGGCATGGCGCAAGTTGCGCTGCAAAACCGCACTCGACGCACCACTCGAGGGGGGGCTCGTCATGTCCTCTGTCGCGCCCTCTGCTCGTGCCGATGCCACAGGCAGAAGCTTGCCAGCAACAGCATCGCCAACAACGACACCCAATAGACAGAAGGACGGTTCTCGATGCGTGCCTCGATTCCCGTCACCCTGTCGCCTGCCAGCAAGCCCTTCCCCTCGGCTGCTTGCGACAGGGAGACAACGGCAAGCTGCTGCTCGCCGTCCAACGTCTGGCGCACGACCTTGATGCCGATCGCATCCAAATCTTCCGTCGCACTCCCCTCCCCGCCAGCGTCCATCGCCGCCGTCTCAGCGGGCGTAAAGCTGACGAGGCGGTAACGCTCGCCGTAATCGGTGGAACGCGTGATCGAAACGCGCACCTCCCTGCCGGCAAAGGCAGGTGCGTTTTGCGCGGAGGCTACGAGCTCCGCCTGCTGCCATCGCGGATAGGCGATCGAAAGGACACCGTCGGGACGCAACAAGGCAGCAGCGACCAGCAACAAGAACGCCACCTCTGTCCATCGCAGGCGTTTGAGAAAGAAGCGCTGTGTTGCCGAAGCGAAACACATGATTGCAAGCAACGAGGTTGCAAAGACGAACAGCCCCTGCCACCAGCTCTTGATTCCGATCAAAACGAGCTCGGTGTTGAAGACGAAGACGATAGGCAAGATGGCGGTGCGGATCTCGTAGACGAATGCCTGAATTCCCGTCTTGATGGGATCGGCACGCGAGATTGCAGATGCGGCGTAAGCGGCCAAACCTACGGGCGGCGTGACATCGGCCATCAAGCCGAAGTAGAAGACATAGAGGTGGACGACGATCAGCGGTAAAACGAGTCCCGACGCCGCTCCCAGCTCGACCAGCACGGGCGCCATTAAGGAGGCGACGACCAAATAGTTGGCCGTCGTAGGCAGCCCCAAGCCGAGCAGCAGACACAAAACGGCGGTGAGCCCCAGCAAGATGTAGATATTGTTGCCCGCAAGCGTCTCGACGATGCCGATGAGCGCGTTGTTCAAGCCCGTCGCGCCGACCGATCCGACGACGATTCCTGCGCATCCGATCGCGATGGAAACGCTCGCCATATTGCGCGCCCCCGCGACCAACCCCGCGCCGATGTCGCGTGCCGCCGTGCGCAAGCCCTCGAAGAAGAGGAGGAACATCATGTTTCCTTGCGCTCGAACGGCGGGTGCAAGGCGTTGGCATACCATCAAGAGTAGCAGGCTCACCGTTGCCCAAAAGATCGCCAAAGAGGGTGTGAAACGTTTTACCAGCAACAGGTAGATCAAGATCAGGATCGGCACGAGGTGATGAAGCCCTCCGCGCAAGACGCGCAAGAAGTTCGGGATCGCCGAAGATGCCATGGGTTTCAAGTTCAGTTTTACCGATTCCAAGTGCGATATCCAAAAGAGCGCCAAATAGGCTACGAACGCCGGCACGAACGCGTGGTAGATGACCTTTTGGTAGCTGATCCCCAAGAGTTCTGCCATGATAAAAGCTGCGGCACCCATAATGGGCGGCATGATCTGCCCGTTGACCGACGCCGCCACCTCGATCGCCCCCGCCTTGACGGCGGGCAAGCCCGACTTTCGCATGACCGGAATTGTAAAGGTGCCTGTCGTGACGGTGTTGGCGATCGAAGAACCTGAAATCATGCCCGTCATGCCGGACGCCAAGATGGAAGCTTTTGCAGGTCCGCCGCGATACTTGCCGACCAGCGCGAACGCCAAATCCAAAAAGAACTTGCCGCCGCCCGCGCGATTCAACAGCGCGCCGAAGAGGACGAACAGGAACACGAAGCTCGTCGCCACATCCAACGGAATGCCGAAAACGACCTCGCCGCCGAACCAGTAGTAACCGATCAGACGCTCGAAGGAAAGTCCGCGATGGGCGATCAAGTCGGGCATCGATTGTCCGTAGAGCGCATAGACGATGAAAGAGGCAGAGACGATCACCAAAGCCCATCCGATCGCGCGCCGCGTCGCCTCCAGCAGCAACAAGAGTCCGATCGAGCCGATGACGAGCTCGACAGGAAAGCCTCCGTCTCCGAAGGGCAGGACGAGCAGGATCCCTGTGCGCTCGACCAGCGCGTCGTAGGCAAAAACGATGTAGAGGCACGTTCCCACCGAAAGAAGAAGGAGCGACAGTCCGCTCCAAGCGTCCCAGCGCGGCGGACAAATCTTGCCGCGCCCCTTGCCGCGCCCTCGGTTCAACAGGGGATAGCTCAAGAAGACCAAGGCGAAGGCGAATGCCAAGTGGATCGCGCGTGCAGGAACGCCGTGGATGATGCCGAAATTCAAGACGAAGGGCAGAGGGGAGGCGATCCAAATTTGAAACAGCGACCAGCATGCCGCTGTCAAGGCGAACATCTTGCCCCAACCGCCGCTCAGTCTACGCCCGCCTTCGGCGAATCGCCCGCTCCGATCTTCGATGGAGGAAGCAAACTTGGAAGAGCTCTCCCCGCGAGCGCTGTCCTTGCGAGTGCTACCCTTCATGTTGGGCATGTTTTGTTCTTTGTATATGGTTCGTCAAAGAGCGGGGAGGGGGATCGTTGTGCCCAACGCGTCTCCCCCCCCTTAGCTCTTTTTCAAGGGTGGATTACATCCAGCCTTTTTCTTTGTAGTACTTGACCGCTCCTTTGTGCAACGGTGCCGAGAGCCCTTCGGTGATCATGGCTTTCGGTTCCAAGCGTTTGAATGCGGGGTGCAGTTTTCTGAAATCCTCAAGATTTTCGAAGACGGCACGCACCACCTCGTAGACCGCAGCACTGCTAGTGCGTGTGCTGGCGACGAAGGTGGCTTTCACACCGAAGGTGCGCACGTCTTTTTTCGTCGTCTTGTAGGTGTTCTTGGGGATGGTTGCAAAGGCGTAGTAGGGTTTGTCAGCCACCAGCTTTTCGATGGGCGGTGTCACCAAGTTGATGATCTTCGCGCCGCAGCCGTCTGCCGCTTGGGCGACCCCTGCGTTCGGCACACCGACGGTGTAGCCGTAGGCGTCGATCTTTCCATCGCAGAGAGCTTGCGATTGCTCGGAGGAGGTGAGTTCGGTCGCCTGCTTGAAGTCGTCTTTGGAGATATTGTGGATTTGCATCAAGACCTCCATGGTACCGCGCTGCCCTGAGCCTGGGTTTCCGATGTTGAC
>JABAAA010000052.1 GCA_014239005.1 Alphaproteobacteria bacterium
TTCGGAACGCTTCGATCCAGTAGGCTTGGTCGCGGCAGTTGACATGGTGGATGCCCTCCGTTCCCGGAGGTGCGGATGTGCAAACGACGCGATCGGCGTGTTGAAAGAGAGCCATGTAGAAGGGTTGGTATCGCTCTTCGACATGCTCTAGAAACTCGACACACCACGCGAGGTCGAAACGGCGCTTGCAAGGAAAGATGCCCTTCGTGAAATCGTGCAAGAAATAGTAGGGCTTGGAAAACTTGAGCGTGTGGTCTCCGTCGACACCGAAGGCTTCGATGCCGAGTCTTCGTGCAAGCTCGACCTGTCCTCCCGGTCCGCATCCAATATCGACCATGGAGTTGACGGTGAATTGCTTTTTGAGAAAGGCCAAGGCTCCCTTGTCCAGCACTGTTTTTCCGAAGTGCCCGCCCAAATGGACGGGAAGGCGTCCTTGAGCGATCGATTCGTGGTGTTTGCAAACTTCTTTGAAAAAGAAGGTGTTGACGGCAAAAACGCCTCGGCGAAGAGGAGCGAGCAAACGACGCACAAAGCCCTGTTCTTGAAAGGAGTGGTCGATTTGCGGCTTCTTGCCCCAAACCCAAAGAGGTTCGACCCATCGTGCGTAGTTCAACAACACCCCATTGTGAAGGAAGCGTAAAAACAAGACATAGACCCTATACATAAGATAGATCTCTCCTAGTTGGCGATGTTATCGTTGCCTTGCTTGAACTGGCTCGGTCTCGCTTGCATCGAAAGCGAACCGAGCTCTGCCTGTCTTGCACGCTACGCGCCCCACCAATAGACGCACACGAAGAGGAACAGCCAAACGGCATCGACGAACTGCCAATACCATGCTGCGGCTTCGAAGCCGAAATGCTGCTGCGGCGTGAAATCGCCGTGCAACACACGGTAAAGACAGACGATGAGAAAGATCGTGCCGATGATAACATGTAGCCCGTGGAATCCTGTCGCCATGTAGAAGGTCGAGCCGTAGATGCCGTCTTTCAAGGCAAAGGCGGCGTGGGAGTATTCGTACGCTTGCAACGCGGTAAACAGGATTCCCAGCACTATCGTGATCGACAAACCTTGTATGAGCCCTCTGCGGTCGCCTTGTACGAGCGCGTGATGCGCCCATGTGGCACTTGTTCCCGACAGTAACAGGACGACCGTATTCGTGAAGGGTAATCCGAAAGGATCGAAGGGACGAATTCCCTCAGGCGGCCAGACGCCTCCGATCTGCTCGGTCGGAAAGAGCGCCGCGTTGAAGAATGCCCAAAAGAAGGCGACGAAGAACATGATTTCGGAAAAGATGAAGAGCGCCATGCCGTAGCGCAATCCCAGCTGGACGACGGGTTTGTGATCTCCCTTGTGCGCTTCCGCGATGACATCGCGCCACCACAAAGCCATTGTCAGCAGGATCAAGCAGAATCCTGGAAACAGCAGCCATCCTCCCCACGCCTCTAACATCGGAGCAGGCGACTCTCCCAGCACAGAGGGGTGCATGTAAAGGATCAACCCGCCCATGAACATAAAGCCGGCGAGTGCACCGAGCGCGGGCCAAGGGCTGGGATCGACCAAGTGGTAATCGTGCGAGGGCTGATCCATAACACCACATCCTATAAAAACATTCCGTCTCTTCGCGGATTCTACGCGAAAAGCACACGCAAAAACAATTGCCAATTCTCCGTCGTCCCTAGTCGTCGAGATCTTGCGGAAAGAAGCTGTACGAAAGCGTGATCGTGTCGAACGTTTCCCACTCCTCGTGGTCGCTCAGCGCGGGGTCGAGAAAGAACACCACCTTCATCGAAACCTTCTCGTGCGCTTGTAGCGTCTGTTCGACGAAACAAAAACACTCGATCTTGTGAAAATAGGCGCCCGCCTTCGCAGGCGTCACATTGAACGTGGCAACGCCTGCAAGCGCATGCTCCGACAAATTCTCCGCCGTGTAGAAGGTTTCATACACCTCGCCAAAGACGACCTCCATCTCGACTTCGGAGGGCGCGAATTTCCAGTCGAGACCGTTCACATTGCCATCGAAACGCACGCGAATCGTTTTCGGCTCTCCTCGCTTTGTCAGGTCGAACAACCTTTCCACGCCGCTCTGTTGCGTCTTGCCACCGAAGCCCGTTACGCGACAAAAGAGATCGTAGAGCGGAACAGACGCAAAACTCAGCGCCAGCATGAGGGCGGCGAACAAAAGGAGAGTCTGCGCCAATCGACGATTGCGAAAACCCAGTCCTTTTTTTTTCACGTTCAATCGTTTGTCGAACCTTCTCGTCACAAAACGCTAGGTCACAAGTACTTGACGATTGAAAGGGCATAAACCACGCCGACGAACAACAACAGTAACACCAGCAATGCTCTGTTCTTGCGCCGCTTTGCAGCCCAGCGCACCTTTTCCTTGTCGTGCGATTCTTTGTTGCTCATCGCTCGTCAGAAAGAGAATCCCTGCCCGTGCTGCTGCGCGACCTGATCGACGAGACGCAAGGCGACCATCAAAATCATATAGACGATGGAAAAGCCGAACAAGGCACCCGCCGCGCGCAGAGAGGTTTTTTTGCCATGCATCATGGCCGCGTAGAAAACGAAGCGCAACGAGAGAACAAAGGCAATCCCGCTGTAGACCCAGCTCGCGCTGCCAAGAAGCGCGAAGGCGAGCGAAAGCGGCAAGAGCGTCAGGGAATAAAGGAAGATTTGTTGTCGCGTTTTTTTTTCTCCGCACACAACAGGCAACACAGGCACACGTGCGCGCGTGTAATCGTCGCGGCGCAAGAGCGCCAATGCCCACGAATGTGGGGGTGTCCACAGAAAGATCAGCGCACAGAGCAAGAGAGGCTCGACAAGGCTCGCCTGCGACGAGGGAGAAGCGGCGAGCCATCCGATCAAGGGCGGTGCTGCGCCCGCCACGCCTCCGATCACGGTGTTGTAGACGGTGCGTCGTTTCAAGACCATCGTGTAGAAGACGGCATAGAAGAACGCCGTGCCTGCCAGCAACAACGCCGCCCCCCATCCTCCCGCCAGTCCCAGCAGAGCGAGCGCGAGCAACAACAGTGTTGTTGCGAAGACAAACGCGTCGGAAGGCGCGATCGTTCCGCAAGCGACCGGTCTTGTGCGCGTGCGCAGCATGATGCGGTCGATGTCGCGGTCGTACCACATGTTGAATGTCGCCGCCGACGCCGCGCCCATAGCAACGGCAAGCAAGCTAACGACGTTCAACACAATATGGTTGTCGCCATCTGCCAACACCATGCCGCAAAGGGCGGTGAAGGTTGTCAGCAACAGGATGCGCGGCTTGGTGAGCGCAATAAAGTCTGCGACTTCGGAAGGACGCGCCGAAGACACACGCAAGCCCGCCGAGTCAGACGCGTCCATGTCCATGGAAGAACGGCGTGCCCCTGCCATGAGCTATCGCGAGATACGCGGGGGTTTGGAAAAGCTGTGGAAGGGCGGCGGGGTTGAGACCGTCCACTCTAGTGTGGTGGCGCCTGCGCCCCAGTAGTTGTCGGCTACCTTTTTCTTGCCGCGCAACAGAACGACGACGACGACGACGACAAAGAACAGCGTCGAGGTAGCGGAAAGATAGCTGCCGAAAGATGCGACCGAGTTCCACCCCGCGTAAGCTTCGTTGTAATCGATGTAGCGGCGCGGCATGCCTGCCAGTCCCAAGAAGTGCATCGGGAAGAAGGTGACATTGACGCCGATGAAGGTTGTCCAAAAATGCAACCTGCCTGCCCATTCGGGAATGACGCAGCTGCTCATCTTGGTAAACCAATAATAGAATGCGCCGAAGATGGCAAACACCGATCCGAGGCTGAGAACATAGTGGAAGTGTCCGACAACATAATAGGTGTCGTGAAGTTGCACATCGATGCCGCCGAGTGCGAGAACGACTCCCGTCACGCCGCCGATGGTGAAGAGTCCGATGAAGCCGAGCGCCCACAGCAGCGGCACGGAGAATCGGATTGATCCGCCCCACATCGTGGCGAGCCAGCTGAAGATTTTGATGCCGGTGGGCACGGCGATGATCATCGTGCCGACGCTGAAATAGAGTTTGATGGCGAATCCCATGCCGACGGTGAACATGTGATGCGCCCACACGATGCATCCCAAGAATCCGATGGCGACCATGGCGGAGACCATGCCGAGGTATCCAAAGATGGGCTTGCGCGAGAAGGTGGAGACGATGTGGCTGATAATGCCGAATGCGGGCAGGATCATAATGTAGACTTCGGGATGTCCGAAGAACCAAAACAGATGTTGAAACAACAACGGATCTCCTCCCCCCTCAGGGACGAAGAAGGCGGTGGCAAAGTTGCGGTCGGCGAGCAGCATCGTGATCGCGCCGCCGAAGATGGGCATGGTCATGACGAGCAAGAACGCTGTTATCAGCACCGACCAAGCGAACAAAGGCATGACGCGGAGCGTCATGCCTGGGGCGCGCATGTTGAAGATGGTGACGATGAAGTTGATCGCGCCCAAAATGGAAGAAGCGCCCGCCAAATGCATCGAGACGATGGCGAGATCGACCGATGGATTGGCGTGCCCTATTGTGCCTGACAAGGGTGGATAGAGTGTCCAACCCGTCCCTGCGCCGCCGACGAAGAGGGAGGTCAACAACAGCACGAAGGCGGGAACGAGCAGCCAAAAGCTGATGTTGTTCAGGCGCGGAAAAGCCATGTCTGGTGCGCCGATCATGAGAGGGATGAACCAATTGCCGAAGCCTCCGATCAAGGCGGGCATGACGGTGAAAAAAATCATGATCAAGCCGTGCGCAGTGATGAACACATTCCACATGTGTCCGTCGGGATCGCCTGCGCCGAGGAAATACTGGACGCCGGGTTGTTGCAACTCCAAGCGCATGAGCACAGAGAGACCGCCGCCAATCAAGCCCGCCGTGATGGCGAACACCATATACATGGTGCCGATGTCCTTGTGGTTTGTCGCAAAAAGCCATCGTCCGATCCCGTAGGGACGATGCTCGGTTTGAGCAGGGGCGGTGGTTTTTTGCTTCGCCGCTTTCTTTTTGCTGTTAATGGTGGTGCTTGCCATGCTGTCCTCTGCTTTTGTACGTTTTTCCGTTTATTGTTGCGCGCTGTCCGTTCTTGCGGCGAGAAGGTCGGCGAGAAGGTCGGGTTGACTTTTCGTTGCGAAGCGCTCCTTGGCTTTTCGCAGCCAAATGACGAACTCGGCTTTCGAGACGATATGCACTTCGATGGGCATGTAGGCGTGTCCTGCGCCGCAGAGTTCGGTGCAAAATCCGTAATAGACGCCTTTCTCGTCGGCGGTCAGCCATGTTTCGTTCAAACGTCCCGGCACGGCGTCGATCTTGACGCCGAAGCGCGGCACTGCCCACGAGTGCAACACATCGGTGGCGGTGACGAGAACGCGCACTTTCGAGCCGACGGGCAGGACGAGCGCGTTGTCGGTTTGCAACAGTCGTTTGGACTTGTCTTTGAGCTCGTCTTCTGTCAGCAGATTAGAATCGAAGGCGAGTCCGTCGTGGTCGGGGTATTCGTAAGACCAGTACCACTGGTGTCCTGTCGCTTTGACGGTGAGGTCGGCTTCCGAGACATCCTCGATGGCGCGCATGATGTTGAACGAAGGCACGAAGAGGACGACGAGAATAGCGACGGGCACCAACGTCCAAACCACTTCCAGCTTGCTGTGGTGTGTGGTGCGCGAGGGCGTGGGGTTTCGTTTTTCGGCGAAGCGCCAGCAGATGAATCCTCCCAGCAAGAAGACGAAGAGGCAGATAAAAACGATGATGGGCTGCAACAGGTTGTCGTGAAACTCGAAGGATTGGCGTGCGACCGGTGAGGCGGGCGCGGAGAAGCCCGTCTGCCAATTTTGCGCTCCTGTTTTTATTTCCGTTTTTATTTCCGTCCCCTCTTCTGCCAGAGCGTCGGCGACAAGGACATCGGCGACAAGGGCGTTGGCGACAAGCGCGTTGGCGAGCAAAAACGAGACACCCGCCGCTGCCACCACTTTTACAGCTCCGCGCAACCTCAAGAGACGAGCAAAGGAAATAGCACCCATGCGCTCATTATAAAGACAGGGACGGAATATTTTCAACAACAATTATCGCGCTGCTTGACTTCACGGACGACAAGCGAACGCAAACAAGGTCAGCTTTCGGCTTTCGGCGGTTTGCGGACATTTTTCCAAGGCAGGAAGGTTGATCCCTGTCAATCCGCTGTTGTAATAATGGAAGAAACCTGTCACATGCCATCCTCCCTCCTGCGCTAGTTTTTCGGCCACATGTTTCGTATAGACAGCCTCCAGCCCGGGAAGAAGAAATCGTATTAAGGCTATCGCACACATACAGCCTGCGATGCTCTTCGCTGTCAGAAGAGGTGCGCGTGAAAGGGAGGCGCTTTTGGCGGGACGCTCCAAAACAAACGCGAGGAACAAAAGAGGCAACCACCAGTTCTGCGGCGAGAGACGAAACTCGAAACTCGCGCCTGTCGACAGAATGGATATCATCACACCTGCCAAGACGACCCACGCTCCCTTATGACGCACAAAGAACGCCAGCATCAGGCACAACAGCAACGCACCGCTAAAGAATGAAGAAAAACCGTACTGAAAGGATCGTGCGCTCAAAGAGGAAAAAGGAGGCAAAGGCGCAGGATTCCAATTGTCCTTTCCGTTTCTGGAAAACAGCGAAATCCACCATTTCTCATAATGCGATTTGTCGTGGAATTCTTTGCCCAAATAGCTAGCATAAATATCGGTTCTGTTTCCTTTCTCATCAACGCTGACGGCAGGATAGAAAGGATTCTTGCCCTGCTTCACATTCGTTGCATAAGGGAAAAAACCGAACAGCAGCACGCCCAAGATCGCCGCTGCACTCCCCAACCCCGCCAATCGTAACAGCGTCTCGCGGCTGGTTCCACGTCTCATCCCGTAGACAAGTGCTGTCAGCCCCAAGACGCCGCCGAAGACCAACCCGGTGAACTTGAGGTTGATCAGCAACACAAGAAGCGCCGCGACACAAAAGGCTGTTCTCAATCGTGTCTTTCGACTCTGTCCTCTGTCCTCCAAGACGACACAAAGCATGAGCATGGATACGCTCAGTAACGTGGAAGCAAGCAAGCCGTCGACATGGTGGTTGAAAAAACACCATGTTGCGATGGGGTTGAAGGCAAGCAGAAACGCCAAAAGGTTGCGCCAAAGGCGAGACCGCGACAAACACGGAAGACAGGCGAAAAAACGCCTTGCGCATAAAAACGCTGCAAAGGCAGCAACAACCGTGAAGGTTAAGCCCGTCTCGAAGCTTCGTGTCCACAAGATGAACGGAGCGGAAATAAGCCAGTGCGCCGCGGGGTAGGAAAGCGAAACCCAATCGGCGGGCTCTCGGTAAGGATTGACCCCCTCCAACAAGCCCAAAATTGCACGGGCATGGTACAAGCGCGATTCGTGTTCCTTGTCGAGCGTGTAGCCCGTCAAAAACGCTACGAGCGCGAAGGCTATCAAGAACAGCAACAGGGTTGCTGCCAGCCTCTGCCACCTCTCGTCTCGATGCAACAAGACGACCACCCCCCCCCATAACAACAGCCCTGCGGGAAAAACCCAGCGACCCAAGCCCGTATCCGAAAGCAAGGCAAGGGCTGCCGTCATGTACAGCACAGGCAGAAACAGCACCGATGTTGTCAGCCACAGCTCTTCCGAAAACAAAGCTTGCGCACCTTCGCGCACGCTTCGCAAAAAGTTGCTTACGGTCGGCACAGCATCAATCCATAGACGGGTCTACGTCGCTCTGCCTCTTTAGGACACTCGGAAAGCGCGGGCAAGTTCACATTCGTCAACCCGCTCTTGTAGTAGCCGAAAAAGTACTTTCTGAATCGTTTTCTTTTGCCTACCATCTTCGCATCAGGAACGATAAACCATCCTCCTTGTCGTTCTGCTTGTCGCACCACCTTTAACAATCTGACCGCTCTCTTGCCTTCCTG
>JABAAA010000053.1 GCA_014239005.1 Alphaproteobacteria bacterium
GAAGTTGCGGCGAGCGGTTTCAACTACAAGGACGGCATGGCGATTCGCGGATTGGGAAACTTGGTGCGCGAGTATCCGCATGTGCCGGGGATCGATACGGCAGGAACGGTGTTGGAGAGTTCGAGCGATGCCTTCAAGGCGGGCGATCAGGTGATCGCAACGGGTTTTCGACTTGGCGAGTGGCACTGGGGTGGGTTTGCCGAGCGAGTCCGCTTGCCTGACGCGTCGTTTGCGGTTTCTTTGCCGAGCGGCTTTACAGCAAACGCGGCGATGGCTTGTGGCACGGCGGCGTTCACCGCCATGTTGGCGATGGCGCGATTGCAAGAAGTCGGCATCACGAAGGAGAAAGGCAAGATTTTGGTGACAGGGGCTTCGGGCGGCGTAGGATCGTTTGCCGTGATGTTTTTTGCGCGCGAGGGCTACGAGGTTGTCGCCTCGACGGGGGGCGATCACGAGGCTTACTTGAAAAAGTTGGGAGCGAGTGAGGTGATTTCGCGCGACGAGTTCAAAGAGCCCCTGGATCCTCGCAAGCCCTTGGAGAAGACGCGATGGGCAGGGGTTGTCGATTCGGTGGGCGGCGCGCCCTTGTCGCGAGTGTTGGCACAGACGCAGGCGCACGGGGGGGTCGCTTCGATTGGGTTGACGGCGGGGTTCAATCTTTCGGGGACGGTGTTGCCGTTTTTGTTGCGGGGGATTTCCTTGTTGGGGGTGGATAGTGCGATGTATCCCGCCAAGCATCGAGCTGGGCTATGGGAGAGGATTGCGAAGTTGTTTCGGGAGGAGGATTTTGCCGAGGTTGCCCATGTTCATGGACTCGCAGAATTGCCGCAGTTGGCGGATGATATTTTGGCAGGGAAGATTCGCGGTCGCGCTGTGATCGATCCGAAGCGGTAAGAAGGAGAGAGGACGATGTCGCGTTCTTTTTCGGCGATCGTGTTGATTGGCATGTCGGGCGTGGGCAAGACGACGAACGCAGAAAAGTACGGAGAGAAGACGACAAGGGACGAGGCGAGGCAAAAAATCCACAAAAGCGGACATTTCCTTTGTATTTCCGCAGATAACGAGATTTTCTTTCGTCTTAAAGACAAAGGAGAATTGTCAGACGCAGATCATTCAAAAGACCCCATCGACCTTTTGGCAGGCTATGTCGGTAAGTTCGGCGCAGAAAAAAACGGCGGATTTGCACGCGACAAATTCTTGGAAAGGCAGAAACTTTACAGCCAAGCAGAGCTGGACGACTTGGAAGCCCTGCCCGTTCTGCTGGAGAGTGCCTATCGGAAACAGCCCCCACTGCCTCCACTGCCTCAACCCATTCTCTACGACACGACGGGAAGTTTCTGCGAAGTCCTTAAGAGCAAACAAAATCCCCTCTATCAAAAAATCGTAAGCCAAGCGGTCATCGTCTACCTTGAGTGTAGCGATGAGGAAGAAAAGATTTTGCTGAAGAGGCAGTTGGAGCAACCCAAGCCGATGGTCTATGATAGGGGCTGCTTCGACAGGTGGTTGGAAGAGTACAAGGAGCAACAATCGCAGATGGAAGAAGAGATCGATCCGAACAGCTTTTTGCGTTTCGTCTTTCCTAAAGCCATCGAATATCGCCGTGCGCGTTATGAAGGACTTGCCAATGTCACGCTGACGACCGCCGAGCTGGAACGCCTCATCCCTCCTGTTGCCTCCTCCGCCGAAAAATTCCCAGAGCGATTCCTCGCGCTCGTCGAAAGCAAATTGCAACGCGTCCCTTCAACGCAACAACCCTAAGCCCCTATAGAAACCCTAATAGCAGCAACCTTGTGCCATGATCTCACGCCATCTCCCCCCGTTCCCCCTGACAGAATTGCCAAGGCTTTTCGTCGCGCCCGATTGTCGCAAAGAACAACAAACTCTTTCAAGCAACCCCCGCCATTAGTTACCTCTCTATAGTTACCTCTCTATCAGTTACCTCTCTATCAGTTACCTCTCTATCAGTTACCTCTCTATGACCTCCTCGACCTCACCCTGACGATGCCCGCACCCGACCAGCTCAGCACTGCACACCGCGCCTTCCTCAAAACCTGCCGCGCCGATCCCAAAGCCAAGTCCGACAACAAAGGCTTCGCCCGCTTCCAAGAACGCCTGACCGCCGAGCTCCTCTCCTCCGATCTCTCCCGCATCGATCCTCCAACCTTCGTGCGCGATAGCCTCGAACTCTTCCGCCTCGGCTCGACGCTCGCCAAAACACCGCGCCAACCCCTCGACAAAGCCCGCGCCGCCATCCGCTTTCTCAAAGCCAACAGCGACCAAAGCTACGAAGGCGCAAGAGGATTCACCTTCCTCCTGCTTCACGAAAACATGCCTTTCCTCGCAAGCTCGCTCTCCAACCATTTCGCTCGCGAACGACTCTCCGTACAACGTTTCGTCACCGTCGTCGCCTCGCGCGACCTCTTCCAAGGCATCGTCTCCGAAGAACCCCCGCTCTCTCGCGAACAGAGCCACGACGACCTCGCTGCCGTCCTCGTCCAATGCCACGGCGACGACAGCGACACACGACAACAAGAAATCCAAGCCAATGTCGAACGCGTGTGCGCACGAAACCGCGCCGCCGTCGACGATTGGCAACGCATGCGCGAAGCGATCGACCTCCACGCGCAAGAATTGCAACAAAGATTCGCAAGCGACCTCGCGTCCGATTCGCGCGCCAATCCCACGTTGGAACGCCAAGAAGCGATCGACCTGCTCCAATGGGTGCTGGATGAAAACATGACCTTCTTAGGACTCGCGCGCGAAGACAAAGGACGCCCTTCCAAAGAAGGACTCGGCATCCTCGACCAAACCCGCGAATCAGGATTCTCGCCGTGCAAACTCTTCGTCTCTCAACAAGTCTTCGACGAATTCCGCGCCAGTCCCGAAAATGTCGTCATGCTGAAAGCCGACCGCCACGCGCTCGTCCACCGCGATGTGCCGATCGATGTGCTGTTGAGCAAAGAAATCTCCGGCGACGGAATCCTCGTGCTGGTCGGACTCCTGACCTCGAAAGGCGCCTACGCCTCGCTAGAATCCGTGCCTCTGTTGCGACGACAACTCCGCGCCGTCGGAGCCAGACTCGGCGTGGTCGCGCGATCACAAAAAGCACGCCATGTCCGAAACTTGTTGCAACTCTATCCTCGATCGCTCCTGTGGCAAGCTCCCCTCGATACACTCTGCCATCACATCGAAGACATGCGCGAAGCCCAGCAGCGCGGCAGCGTCAAACTGCTGCTGTTGCGCACGCAAGGAAAACTCTCCGCCGTCGTTTGCATGGCAAAACAAAACTACGGCGTCGGCATGGAACGCGTTTTTGCGCGTATCCTCACGCGAAAATTGCAAGCACCCGTCGAAACCGAAGGAGCGATGATCGGCGAGGACGCGTTGGCGCGCGTCCACTTCCGCATCGCGCGCGAATCCCTGCCCGCCCAACAGGGGGCGGCAAGCCTTCGTGCGATCGAAGACGCGCTGGGAAAAGCAGCACGCTCGGCAGAAGAACGCGTCTCCACAGCGTTGGAGGCAACCTTTCCCCTCGAACAATGTCTCGCCTTGCTCACACGCTACGCCAAAGCATTTCCCGCAGCATACTGGGAAGAAGAGGCAGATGAAGAAGGGCAAGAACAAAAAACAGACGACAAGACGATCGTCGAAGCGCAACTCGCGCAAGACCTGAAACTCTGCGAAAAATGCCTCGAGCGCGAAGACGGAATCGCTCTCTTGTTTCGCCAACAGAGCGTCGAACAGAGTAGTGCGACGCACGCGCTCTCGTTCTGCGTGCGCGGCGGGCTTACGCTCTCCGATCTCGTGCCTATTCTGGAATCGCTCGGCTTCAAAACGCTCACCGAAACGCCATACCACCTCTCGCTCGCAAGTCAAAAAAGTAGCGAAACTAGTAGCGAAACTGGCAGCGCCTCCGATCAGGTGACGCTCTACCGCGTCCAACTGGAAGCGCGCGCAACCCCTGCGCACGCAGAAGATTTGGCACGACGTTTCGTCGCCTGCTTCCAGCGCATTCACAAGGGCTTGCTACCCGCCGATTCGTTCAATCGTCTCATCCTGCTCAGCCGTCTCGACTGGCGCGAGGTCGCGCTGCTGCGCGCGCTCACGCGCTACTTGCGCCAAGCCGCTGTCCCCTTCTCGCAACAGCTGATCGCAGAGGCACTGGCGCGTGCACCCAAGACTGCCGAAAGCCTCGTCGATCTTTTCAAGGCGCGCCTCGACCCAGATGAGAAGCCCCACGAGAAACCCCGCGAGAAGTCCCGCGAGAATGTTATTGCCCGTCACAACGCCGATATCGAAGACCAACTCGCCGCCGTCGCCTCGCGCGAAGACGATCGCATCGTGCGCCTGCTGCGCCAGACGATCGAGGCGGTCGCGCGCAGCAACTATTTCCACGAAAAAGACGCTGCGGACAAAGACACGGGCGACGACGTTGCGGCAAGCGACACGCTCCTTTCGTTCAAGCTCTTTTCGGACAAATTGGATTTTCTTCCGAGCCCGCGTCCCTGGCGCGAGATCTTCGTCGTCGCCTCCGACTTCGAGGCAGTGCATCTGCGCTTCGGTCCTGTGGCGCGCGGCGGCTTGCGCTGGTCGGACAGAATTCACGACTTTCGCACCGAAATTCTCGGGTTGGTCAAAGCGCAGCGTGTGAAAAATGCCGTGATCGTTCCCGTCGGCGCGAAAGGAGGGTTTGTTCTCAAAACGCCCAAAGCCGATCCCAAGGCTCGCCAGCAGCAAGGCATCGATTGCTACAAACGTTTCATCGCCGCCATGCTGGACATTAGCGACAACTTGCACGACGGCAAGGCGGTGCCTCCCGCGCGCACGTTGCGCTGGGACGGCGATGACACCTACCTCGTCGTCGCCGCCGACAAGGGCACGGCGACCTTCTCCGACACCGCCAACGACATCGCTATCGAGAAGGGCTACTGGCTGCAAGACGCCTTCGCGTCAGGAGGCTCGCTGGGCTACGACCACAAGCAGATGGGCATCACCTCGCGCGGCGCATGGGAATGCGTGGACGCGCATTTCCGCGAAGCGGGCATCGACAAGAACAAGCCCTTCGCGGTCGTCGCCGTCGGCGACATGGGCGGCGATGTCTTCGGCAACGGCATGCTCTACTCGCGACAAACCGCCATCGTCGCCGCCTTCAACCATCGGCACATCTTCCTCGACCCCGACCCCGACGCAGGCGCAACCTACCCCGAACGCCGCCGCCTGTTCGACGATCCGCCGAACGCGGGTTGGGACAACTACAACACCGCGCTTATTTCAAAGGGTGGAGGAATCTTTCTGCGTAGCGCCAAGACGATCCCGCTCTCCAAAGAAGTGCGCGCACGTTTCGACATCGATGCTGCCAGTCTTCCTCCCGACGCTTTGATCAAAAAAATTCTACAAGCGCGCGTCGATTTGTTGTGGTTCGGCGGCATCGGCACCTTCGTCAAAGCCGTGCGCGAGAACAACGCCGATATCGGAGACCACGCCAACGACTCGACCCGCGTCTCAGGAACAGAGCTGCGTTGCAAGGTGATAGGCGAAGGCGCCAACTTGGGCATGACGCAGGCGGGACGCGTCGAGTTCGCGCTCAACGGAGGACGATGCAACATGGACGCCATCGACAACTCGGCGGGCGTCGATTGCTCCGATCACGAGGTCAACATCAAGATCCTGCTCGCGATCGCAGAAAGAGCCGGCAAGATCGACGAACAACAGCGACAGAAAATTCTCGTCAGCATGACCAACGACATCGCGCG
Source organism: Alphaproteobacteria bacterium (assembly GCA_014239005.1). Taxonomy (GTDB): domain Bacteria; phylum Pseudomonadota; class Alphaproteobacteria; order JABAAW01; family JABAAW01; genus JABAAW01. The sequence goes on from JABAAA010000053.1 coordinate 5,754, forward strand.
CGATGTGCTCGCCAACAACTATCGCCAGAGCCAAGCACTGTCGTTGATGGAATCGCTGGGGTTGCGCAACATCGAACGACAGCGGCTGCTCATTCGCGACCTCGTGCGCGAGGCAGGTTTGGAGCGCAAGCTCGAAGAGCTGCCGAACGAGGAAGAGATCGATCGCAGGCGCGACGAGAAAAAAGCGCTCACCCGCCCCGAACTTTCGGTGCTGCTCTGCTACACGAAGAACGCGCTCTACGAACGCGTGCTGGAATCCGACCTGCCCGACGACGCTCGTCTCTTTCCTCTGCTACGAGATTACTTTCCTCAGAAGCTGCGCGACGATTTCCTCGACGACATCCGCAAGCATCCCCTCAAGCGCGAGATCATCGCGACGCGTCTGACAAGCCTCACCGTCGATCATTTGGGCGCAAGCTTTCTCGCCGAAGTGCGACGCGAGACGGGGGCAAGCGTCGTCGACATCGCGCGCGCTGCCTTCGTCGTCATGCAGCTCTTTGCGCTGCACGACCTGTGGAGACGCATCGATGCGCTCGACGACAAGATCGCCGCCGCAAGGGCGACGCGCATGCGCTACGAGACGCAACGCATGCTCTTTCGCCTGAGCGCGTGGTTTTTGCATCGCTCGGTCGATCTCTCGTCGCTCGACGCTGTCCAACGGCGATTCGAACCGAAACTCAAAGATTTGGAGCGTCTGCCGCAGCACCTGCCTTCCTATTTTCAAGAAGAGTTCCAAACGCGCGCCACCATCTTCGCGCCTCACGAGGGCGACGAGGCGAGCGAGAAAGCACGGGCAGAAGAGCTGGCGCGCGACCTCGCCCTGCTCAAGCTGCGCTCCACCTTTTGCGACATCGCCCTATTGGCAGAGAAGAGCAAGGTCGCGGCGGAGACGGCAGGGCGATGCTATTACGCCGTGAGCGAGAAGTTCGGCTTCGACCGCCTGCGCACAACCCTCGATCGCTTGCAAGGCAGCGCAGACCCCTGGCAGCAACGCGCGCTTGCCAACGCCATCGACGATCTGTGGGAGATGCAAGGATTCTTCGCCGAACAGGCGCTAAAACACCAACCCAACACAAAAAAACTGCCCGACAAAAGCACGCCGGAAAAACTGGTGGAAGCATGGTTCGACGACAACGCCAAAGCCTTCGTGCGACTCATGCCGTTGTTGCAAGAATCGCGCGCGAGCGTGCGTTTGCCGATGGTCATGGTGTTGATGCGCACCTTCCACCAAACCGCCGCCGCCTTGACGGAGGGCAAAAGTGATAAAAAGAGTGATCAACATTGACACCGCAGCGGCGCGCACCGAGCAGGAAGAAAAAATAAGGCGCAGGCGATGACACTGCTCTGCCTGCTCTCTCCTGCCAAGCGCATGGAGTATCAACGGGACTTGCCGTTTGCGTGCAAGCAAACCCGTCCCCAGTTCGAACAGGAGGCTTTGCGCATCGCAAAGGTCTTGAAGCGACTGACGCCAGAGCAGGTGCAGGACTTGATGGGCGTATCAGAAAAACTGGCAGTGCGCACGCATGAACAGTATCAGAGCTTTTCCGAATACGACGAGCAGGCAAGCAGATCGGCCCTGTTCGCCTTTCATGGCGACACCTACCTCGGACTCAACGCCTACGCTTGGAACGAGAAGAACGTTGAGCGCGCGCAGACGCGGTTGCGAATCCTCTCAGGGCTTTACGGGCTGTTGCGTCCGCTCGATGCGATCCGTCCCTATCGCTGCGAGATGGGGTTGCGGCTCGATGCTCTTGCAGCGCAAGCCTTCGACGGCGCGCCAACGCCTGCGCATTGGTGGCGTGGGCGCGTGCGCCGCGCCTTGCTTGAGGACATCGAGCAAACGGGTGCACGTTGCCTTGTCAACCTTGCCTCCAAAGAGTACATCGCGGCGGTTGAAAGAATCGACATTCCGCTTGTCGAGGTCGTCTTTGCCGAAGAGCGCGACGGCATCCAGCGCAGGCTAGGTATGATGGAAAAGCGCATGCGCGGTGCACTTGCAAAGTACATCGTCGAGAACGACATCCGCAGTATCGAAGGGCTTCGCGCCTTTGGCGAAAGCGGTGATGCGCACGGCTACCGCTTTGCTTCTCATGAGAAGGACAGCGGGAACGATCTTAGCAAGGAAGTTAGCCAGATGCGTTTCGTTCGATCGGTCCAGGTCCGATCGGTTCAGATCCGATC
>JABAAA010000054.1 GCA_014239005.1 Alphaproteobacteria bacterium
ATCTTCGTCTTGCCCAATCCCTGCTCGTGAAACAGCGCCGCATACTCCCAGTTCTTCACAGCCTCAACAGCCTGCAACTGGTAGGCAAAGGGCTCCATCCTTGCCTCCTCACGCTCATGAGCAAAAGCAATCGTCACGAATCGCCCTCTGTGCTGTCCCAGCCCGTTTGGTCGATCACATGCCAGCGAATACTTCTCGCTCCGTCAGCACGTCTCACCATCAGCCGAGCCAATCCTATGCTAGCCAACGGCACGGCAACAATCAGCACTGCCTTACGCTTTGTCGTCGTCTTGCGACCCGCCTCGTCGGAAAATCGAGCCAAATAGCGAATATAGGCAGCAATCTGCTCGTTGCTACGAAGCGAGGCCAGGTCTCTCGCTGTCTTTGCCTCGCCAATGATGCAGAAATTCTTCCTTCGAGCCGAGAAGTCAGGACGAAAACCCTCGACGCTCATGGGCTTCTCGGTGTCAGGAGTGTCGACGCGCACAAGCCATTCTCCTTCCTGCACACCATAATGCGTGTCGGCAAAAACGCGGATCGCTTTCAGCAGAGCGTCATGTTTCTCACTCGGCATTGAGGCAGGCTAGCACGTGCGACAAACAATAGGCAAAGCACACATCTGCCAATCTCTTTATCTCAATCTTTCTTTTATTCGCGCAAAATTTTTGAAAATTTAAGTCTTTTGAAGAAAAAAGCCCATTTTTCAAGGAAATTCCTTGAAATTTTTTTTAAAAAAATCTTGACAATCCATTTTTTTATTCATACATTCATAAAATGAGTGAACGAAAAACGCCTTCTGCTTCTGATGACCGGCTGATAGAAGTTCGGCGTGTCGTCAAGGATGTATTAAAAGCCTATAAAATAAGCCAAGAAGAGCTAGGAATGAAGGCGGACGTATCACAATCCACTATCCACAGAGTGTTAGAAAGAAAAGTAAAAAAATGGAGTAAGAAGATTGAAAAATTATTCAATTATTCAAAAAATTTGCTTGCAGAAAATGCCGCTACCAGGCTTCAGCAAAGATGTGAGCAATATTTGGAAGAAGGAGGAAGAGAAACGCTTCTTGGCGATTTGATCTTTTTGTTGACGGAAGAGCAAAAATACCACCTGAAAACGAAACCAAGTCAGCAAGCAGGACAAGAGAATGAAAAGCAAGATTCTTGACCTTTTTGACTACGCAAAGGCAAACTTCTTCTCCCTTAACACAAGGAAAAACCATGTCAGGCATTGACGCTTTGTTGGAGAGAATTCGCACCATCTCCGAGACTTCGACTGAAAAAGGCAATCTCTTTGAAGATCTTATAGCCAAATGGCTTGTCACCGATCCGCTGCAGAAACAGGAATGCGAGAGAGTGCAACGATGGGCTGATTGGGCAAGAGAACATGGATACGATATAGGCGATATAGGCATTGACCTTGTCGCCACTCCCAGAGCCAAAGAGAACAAGGGGAAATTTATTGCCATACAGTGCAAGAACTACCGCCCTGAGCGTATACTCCAAGCGGGAGATATTGACTCTTTTTTAGCTTGCTCTTCCAACCACGAAAAGTTTTGCATGAGTCTTTTCATCGACACTACGGAAAGAAATTGGAGTGCCAATGCTCGCATAAAAGCTGAAAAGCTGAGCACACCTCTGGTACGTATAAGCCTCCATGATTTGCGCAAGAGTGCTTGCGATTGGGACGCAATTGATGGCGCGAAAGGCGATTTCGTTTTGCCTCAAAAGGAGAAGAAGAAGCTGCGTCCATATCAACAGAAAGCGTTGGAAGGGGTTTGTTCCGGCTTTGAAAACAACGACCGAGGACAGCTGATTATGGCGTGCGGGACAGGCAAAACAATTGTCGCTCTTAAAATTGCCGAAAAAATCGCAGGCAAAGGTAAGCGTATTTTGTTTCTTGCTCCTTCTTTGTCCCTTGTTTCACAAACAATGCGAGAATGGGCAAATGACGCAGAGACAGCGTTGCGTTCCTTTGCTGTATGTAGCGATACGACAGTGGCGGATAGAAAGACAAACAAAGACCCGGAAAACGAAATTGATGATGATATTCACGACATCGCCTTTCCTGTTACAACAGATGCCTTAAAACTTGCGAACAACGCAAAAGATCACGACAATGAAAGGATGACAGTTGTATTTGCAACCTACCAGAGTCTTGATAAAATTCATCGTGCGCAAGAAAAAGGATTGCAGGATTTTGACCTTGTCGTTTGTGACGAGGCGCATAAAACAACAGGGGTCGTTGAAGCAATTTCAGAAGATGACAAGAAAAACAAGAAGCTGAAAGATAAAAAATCTTCCAGCAGGTTCACGGACATCCACGAGCAGGTACGCGTCAATGACAAATATGAGGACTACATCAAGGGTAAGAAAAGGTTGTTTATGACCGCAACACCCAAAATCTATGGAGTGAAGGTAAAGTCCCAATCCGTCAAAGAAGGGATGACATTGTACGGAATGGACAACGAGAAGTTTGGCGATGTATTTTTCTCCTACTCTTTTGGGGATGCTGTCAAGGAAGAAGTGTTAAGCAAATACGAGGTTGTTGTTCTGACAATGGACAAAAGCGTGATAGAAGACGACTTCTTGAAATCTATCACTGAAAAATACAAAGGTGTGAAAGTCGATGATGCAACAAGAATTATAGGGTGCTACAAGGCTCTTCAAGATACTAAGAATTGGTATGGCTTTAAGCAAAAAAAACGAATTGACCTCAATGGTGGAAAACCCTTACAAAAGGTTATCGCTTTCTGCCGTAGCATTTTATCTTCAAAATTTTTCAGCCAAGAATTTGACGCAATCACCAAGAAGTATCTTGAACAAATCTCAACTTCCAACGGGAACCAATTTTCTTCCTGCGAAGTCCGCCATGTAGATGGAACAAATACCGCCAAAGAACGTAACGAACAGCTACACTGGCTTGGAGGGGATGTTGAAAACAAATGTCGTATCCTGTCAAACGCCCGTTGTCTGACCGAAGGAATTGATGTTCCCAGTCTTGATGCTGTCATCTTCTTGCATGCTCGAAAATCACAGGTCGATATTGTCCAAAGCGTTGGACGTGTGATGCGAAAACTTAAAGGTAAAGAAAAAGGTTATGTAATTTTGCCTGTCGTTGTCAGTGATGTAGAAAAACCCGATCAAGAAGTAAGAAACAACAAGGCATACGAAGTTGTCTGGCAGGTGTTGAACGCTTTGAAATCTCATGATAACCGTCTTGAGAATTCCATCAACAACGCAGAGCTCAGCGACAATATCTTCAATATATGGAGAAATTATATCTATATCGTTCCCGACCTGTCCGGAAAAAAAGAGAAGAATGGATACAAATTTGGAGATGCCTCTGCTGACGATGGAGCGGGGAGAGTAGATAGACGAAGAACAGAACAGCTGGCACTGGAAAGTAACGAAACGCTAATAAAAGCTGTTCGTCCTATTCTAGTCGAACAGTGTGGGAGCGGTAGATACTATAAGAAGTGGGGAGTAGATATCGCCACGATTGCGAAGTCTCAACTTTCTGTCATAAAACATGCGTTTGAAAAAGACAAAGAGAAAAAAGCGGTGTTTGATAAATTTCTTAAAGAAATACGAGATGGTTTGAACAACGATGTCACTGAAGACAGTGCTATCGAAATGTTGTCACAACATCTAATTACAAAACCAGTTTTCGATAAACTTTTTTCTAAAGGCAAAAATTTTATCGAGATGAACGTGGTGTCAAAAGCTATGCAAAGAATTGTAGAAATTCTTTACTCGGACGACTTAGTAAAACAAGCTACGAAAAATTTGTCAGAGCTATATTTTGATATAGGACTTCGAACAGCTGACCTTAAGAATATCCATCATTTGGAAGGAAAGGAGAGAAACAGAGCCATGAAAATCAAACAAGATCTTATCCGTCAGCTGTATGACGATTTTTTTAGGAGTGCCTTCCCCGCCATGAGCAAAAAACTCGGCATCGCCTATACGCCTACAGAAGTTGTTGATTTTATTATTCACAGTACCAATTATTTTCTTAAAAAAGAATTTAAGAAAACACTTGGAAGCGAAGGAGTTCATATTATAGATCCCTTCACAGGAACAGGAACTTTCGTGACACGTCTCTTGCAAAGTGGCTTGATTGAAGAAAAAAACATGCTCTACAAATACAAGAACGAAATCCACGCAAACGAAATTGTTCTCCTTGCCTATTACATTGCCTCCATCAACATCGAAGATGCCTACCAGGGAATTGTCGGTGGTCGCTACACACCCTTTGAAGGAATATGCCTGACTGATACTTTTGCGATGCAAAGCAAAGACGATCTTGTAGAAGAAATGATGCCTGACAACAGCAAAAGGCGTAGAAGGCAAAATACTTTGAACATTAAAGTTATCATTGGTAACCCTCCCTACAGGATAGGGCAGAAAAAAGAAGGAGATAACGCTCCAAACACAAGCTACCCAGAGTTGGACCAGAAAATTAAGGAGACATATGTTGCCAAATCAAAGGCAAGACGTAAAAGTTCGTTGTACGACAGCTATATTCGTTCTATTCGTTGGGCTAGCGATAGATTAGGAGGCAACGGAGGTATTGTAGGCTTCGTCACAAACAACAATTGGCTAGACAGTATAAGTGCGGATGGAATGCGTGAGTGTTTAGAAGAAGAGTGCAGTAGTTTGCATATCATCAATTTGCGTGGTAAATTCAAAGAAGGTGCATCAAATAAAAATTCTAATACAGAAGGTAGTAATATCTTCGGGGTCAAAGTAGGTGTGTCCATTGTTTTCCTTGTTAAAAATCCAAAACATACAGGAATAGGAAAAATATTCTATTACGATATTAGCAAAGAGTTCCAAGGAAATATTAAAACCAAAGAAGACAAACTAGCATTTCTGTTGAAAATTAAGAGTGTGAAAAATCTTATTAAGAATAATAAATTTTCCATAATCAAGCCTAATAATTTTCATGATTGGATTATAAAAAGAGACATTAGCATAGATTCTGCAATAAAAATCGGAAACAAAAAAAATAAAGATGAAACAGCGTTATTTGAAAATTATACACTAGGAGTTGGAACTAATAAAGACGCATGGTGCTACAATCCAAGTAGAAAAAAATTGGAAGCCAATATTTCTAGGTTTATCAGGGAATACAATTTAAAATTAGACGATTGGAAAGAGAATTCAAAAAAGGATATTGATTTTTTTATTGCCAAAGTGAAAGAGAATATTTCTTTTACTCGTTCATTGCAAAAAGATTTTAAAGAAGGCAAACCGTTATCTAATGATGATGGACATTTTGCTGTCAGTTCTTATCGTCCTTTCTGCAAACAATGGTTGTTTTTCAGTTGTCGTTTGAATGAACAAACTTATCAAAACTTTCGTATTTTCCCTACCACCTCTTCAAACAACAGAACTATTAATATTGCTGGAAAAAACCATCAGGACAATCAATTTGGAATCTACATGGTAGACACGCTTTCTGACCTGAATTTTCTTCCCTCAGGTGCTCAGTGTTTTCCTATTGCGCTTTACAAAAAAAGTAAACAGAAAAGTGTTGGAGATTCTTTGCCATTCAATCAATCTCGCCAAACTTCTGATAGCATCACTTGTTCTGGTCTAAAACATTTCCAAGATTTTTACGATAACAAGAAGATTGGTAAAGAAGACTTATTCTATTACGTCTACGCTGTCTTGCATAGCAAGAATTATAGGAAAAAATACGCTAAAAACTTGAATAAAAAAGATATAAAAATACCTGCTGTTGGTAAAGAAAATTTTTTTTGGACATTGTCAAAAGCAGGAAAAGAATTAGGTGATCTGCATATCAGATATGAGGAAGCTGATATGTATTCTGTGGAATTTACCAAAGGTTGCTTGGAATTCAAAAAAAGTAAATCAAATAAGATGGCTTACTTTCGTGTTAATAAAATGATTTTCGGTAACCTTGAACATGACCGAACGATTGGCAAAGGCAAAAAAAAAGAAAAAGATTTGACAACCATCCATTACAACACAAATATCTCTATAACAGGAATTCCATTGCGAGCCTATGATTACATCATCAGTGGTAAAAGTGCTATAAAGTGGGTTATGGAATATCAGTGTGTCAGGGACAAATTGGTGAAAAATATTGGGAAGGATATGAATATCTCGGATATAGAGCCTTTCATCAGCGATGCGAATGACTTCGCCAACGAGACTATGGGAGACCCTGCTTATCCGCTAAAGCTACTTTTACGTGTCATCACGGTTAGTTTAAAAACGCTGGAGATTGTCGATAGTCTTCCTGAAGTAGAAGTATGAGTATCTCTTTATTAGAAAGTTGGGGCTTATCTATTTCAATCCAAATTGTCGCATTTTCTGCTGTTGGGACTGGAAGAAGGTGTTGCCAAGCCGTTGAGGCAACGAACATGGTAGTGAGGATACCACCCTTGTTGAATTTCCTCGACAAACATGCTTCTGCTCAAGTCCGCACCAGTGCAGTTGAGTGAAAGCGCATATTACGCCTGCTCTTGGTTTCGCGGATAGTGATATAACCCTTGGTCTCGGCGCCATGCTAGTCTTTGGTAGTTTAAGATGCTCCCAATTGCTACCACTCTGATATCAAAAAGATTACTGTCAAGATTCCCCTTGAAATTATCCACAGAAAATTGGTCTCGTGTATCGAAAATCTCCAAATCCACTCAAAAATTTCCGTCAACGAATCCTCGTAAACCGCAAAATCATCTAAAAGACGCACAAAACAAAGATTTTTAAAACTCATTTGCCTCATAGCACTCAAGCATGCTAGGCTACTAGTTGATCGTCCGTTGATCGATAGAGATAACGCAGACATGAGTGACCCTTGTGCCATAGGCATCCTGAAAGAAGATGGACAAGTCGTCTCGATTCGAGTGCGAATAGGCGGGCTTCCCAAAGACGCAGGGCGGAAACTTGTTCGACATTGGAACACGTCTGAAAAAGCACAAGAACTCCTTGAAGACGGAGATCGGCTGTGGCTCGGAGACGATATCGAAGAAGGACGCTACGAGGATCATTTCGAACCTCCAGAAGATCCGAATTTCGAATGCGGAGCAATAACGCATGAAAGCGAAGAAGACTTCGTCCGAAACAGGGGCTATTACCGAGAAAAAGACAAGCTACAAGGTGCCCTGACCAACAAGGAGTTCAACGAACACTGCGGCAATTTTTATATCTTCGACAGCAAAGACTGGTATGTCTCCGACTACGATTGCGACTGGGACCAGGAAAAAGATCGCTAGTTGATGACGAGCGGGCACAGAGCCCTACTTGCACGGATAGCACAAAGAGAATACGACGATTTTCAAAAGCGTCTGTCCGATTCGAATTCAACAGAGGCGAAGGTCAAGGAGGCAATGGCGACAGATTCCGAATGGCAGGCGAGCTGGCGCAAAAGGCAGCAGCAAAGACATACGAAACTGGAGGCAGGAAAGCGTCGGCATGCCTTGATGGAGAAGCAAGCAAACGGCAGACTGGCTCCCCGTGTCTCCTTTATCTATGATAGCGGTTCAAGCACCTCTCACTGAAGTAAGAGAAAGTAGCGTCTTGCGTCAAAGCGAGCAAATCGCACGAGCGTAGCAGAGAGCCATTTGCCACAAAGAGCCCGCAACACTGCCGCGCGTATTGCGGAGATTTAAGAATCTATTGTGTCAGCTGCTTGTAAGTCAGCCTTTTGTTAGGGGTGTTCGCAAGTAAAGCGTTGATGCGGTCCAGCAGATTTTGACGCACGTTGCCTTCGTTCAAACGAAAGGCGAACTCATCCATATAGCGTTGTAAATGTTTTGTACTGAAGTGGTGGTAAGTGCCGACAAAGCCTCTTTTCAGTAACGCCCAGACGCTTTCGATGCTGTTCGTATGCGCCATGCCGTCCACATATTGCTTGGCACTGTGGTTGACAACACGGTGCTCGTAGAGCCTTCCCAA
>JABAAA010000055.1 GCA_014239005.1 Alphaproteobacteria bacterium
CTACGAGCGCAAAAGAACCCCCCCCTCCTCCTAACACCCCCCAACTACCTCTTGCAAAAAATCGCCAATCCTCTAAAATCGCCGAACATCCTCACCCCCCCTCGTTGACAAAGGAGGCAAGATTGTGTCCGCACCTCTCGAATATCCCGTCCCCGAAGCCTTCGCACAAAAATCCCACCTGAACGAGCAACAATACCACGCACTCTACCGCCGCTCGCTCGACGACAACGACGGGTTTTGGCAAGAACAGGCGACCACCTTTGTCCAATGGATGAAACCCTTCACCCAAGTCAAGGATGTCTCCTACGATGCGTCCGACCTGCACATTCGCTGGTTCTACGACGGAACGCTGAATGTCTGCGCCAACTGCCTCGACAAAAACCTGCCTCGACGCGCCTCACAAACCGCCTTCATGTGGGAAAGCGACGACGGCAACAGCTCGCGCACGATCACCTACCAAGAGCTCTTTGAAGAAGTCTGCCGCCTCGCCAACGCCATGAAAAACCTCGGCGTCCAAAAAGGCGATCGGGTTACCATCTACATGCCCATGGTGCCCGCCGCGACTTGTGCCATGCTCGCCTGCGCGCGCATCGGGGCTGTCCACTCGGTCGTCTTCGCAGGCTTCTCGTCCGAAGCGCTCGCCGGGCGCATCCAAGACTGCGAAGCAAAACTCGTGATCACCGCCGACGAAGGACTGCGCGGCGGCAAAACTATCCCGCTCAAAGCTTCGACCGACAAAGCGCTCACCCAATGCCCGACCGTCAAGCATGTGATCGTCTACAAAAGGACCGCAGCCGACATCGCCTGGCACGAAGGCAGAGACCACTGGTACCAAGAGCTGGTCGACAAATCCTCCGCCTCCTGCCCGCCCGAAGAAATGAACGCCGAAGACCCCCTGTTCATCCTCTATACTTCAGGCTCGACCGGCAAACCCAAAGGCGTGCTGCATACGACAGGAGGATACCTCGTCTATGCAACCTTCACGCACAAGTACGTCTTCGATTACCACGAAGGCGATGTCTTTTGGTGCTCCGCCGATGTCGGATGGGTCACAGGGCACAGCTACATCGTCTACGCTCCGCTCGCCAACGGCGCGGTCTCGGTCATGTTCGAAGGCGTTCCGAACTACCCCGATTTCAGCCGCTTTTGGCAAGTCTGCGACAAGTATCAAGTGAATATCTTCTACACCGCTCCCACCGCTCTCAGAGCCATCTCGGCAGCAGGCAACGACCTCGTGCGCACGACCGACCGCTCGTCGCTGCAACTGCTCGGCACCGTGGGAGAGCCCATCAACCCCGAAGCATGGCGGTGGTACTACGAGGTCGTCGGCGAGTGCCGCTGTCCCATCATCGACACATGGTGGCAGACCGAAACGGGTGCCGCCATGATCGCTCCCATTCCCGGCGCGACGAAGATGAAACCCGGCTCGGCATCGCGACCCATGTTCGGCATCGAACCCGTCCTGCTCGACGACCAAGGCAAGCGACTGGAAGGCACAACCTCCGGAAACCTGTGCATCGCAGGCAGTTGGCCGGGACAGATGCGCACCGTCTACAAAGACCATCAACGTTTCGTCGACACCTATTTCAAAACCTTCGCAGGATACTACGCCACCGGCGACGGCGCACGGCGCGACGAAGACGGATTCTATTGGCTCACAGGAAGAGTCGACGATGTCGTCAATGTCTCAGGACACAGGTTGGGAACGGCAGAGTTGGAGAGTGCACTCGTGTTGCACAAAAGCGTCGCCGAAGCCGCCGTGATCGGCTTTCCGCACGAACGCAAGGGTGAAGGACTCTACGCCTATGTGACGCTGATCGCAGGGCAAGAACCCAGCGACACCTTGCGACAAGAGTTGATCAACTTGGTACGAAAGGAAATAGGACCCTTCGCAGCCCCCGAACAAATCCAATGGGCGCCGGCGCTACCGAAAACGCGATCGGGCAAAATCATGCGACGCATCTTGCGCAAGGTCGCCGTCGACGAATACACCGACCTCGGCGACACCTCGACGCTCGCCGACGCCTCTGTCGTCGACGAGCTTGTGCAAGCGCGCAAGAACCTCGCCGCCGCGTGAGTATGCGCGAAGTTTTCTCGTCAGCAAGCTACAGGAATCCGTGTCTGCCTTGGTAATCGTCGAGTCTCCTGCGAAAGCAAAGACTATCAGCAAGTACTTGGGGACGGGCTACCGCGTGCTGGCCAGCTTCGGGCATGTGCGCGACTTGCCGGCGAAAAAGGGCTCGGTCGATACGGACAACGGCTTCGCCATGCTGTGGCAGGAAACGGAGAACGCACAAAAATCTCTGCCGCCGATACTCAAGGCGGTCGAGAAGGTCGAGCGCGTCTATCTGGCGACCGACCCCGACCGCGAAGGCGAAGCGATCTCGTGGCACATGCGCGAAATCCTGAAAGAACGCTTGGGCAAAAACTTTGCAAGCCTCGAAGTTGCCCGCATCACCTTCCACGAAATCACCAAACCCGCCGTCACCGAATCGCTGGCGCAAGCGCGCCCGCAACTCAACGAAGACTTGGTCGACGCCTATCGCACGCGACGTGCATTAGACTACCTCGTCGGATTCTCTCTCTCGCCGCTGCTGTGGCGCAAGCTGCCCGGAGCACGCTCGGCAGGACGCGTGCAATCGGTCGCCTTGCGCATGATCTGCGAACGACAGGCGGCGATCGAAGCCTTTGTCGCTCAAGAGTACTGGAGCGTCCACCTCCAAGCACGGTCGCCCAAAGGAAGTCTGCAAGCCCAGCTCGTCAAATACGAAGGGAAACGACTCGGCAAGCTCGCCATCGACAGCAAGGCAAAGGCGGCGGCGATCAAGAAGCATGTGAGCGCCTGTTCCTATGTCGTCAGCAACGTCAAGCCCTCGCGTGTGCAGCGACACCCCTCCCCCCCTTTCATCACCTCGACGATGCAACAGGAAGCCTCCAACAAGCTCGGCTTTTCGCCCGCTCGCTCGATGCGCGCCGCCCAAAAGCTCTACGAGACGGGAACGATCACCTACATGCGCACCGATTCGCTCTCGATGAGCCAACAGGCGATCGCCGACGCGCGCAAGACGCTGGCAAAATTCTTCGCCAAAGACTATCTGCCCGAAAAGCCTCGCTTCTACAAGACGAAGGCACGCAACGCGCAAGAGGCGCACGAAGCGATCCGACCGACAAGGTTCGCCGACAAGCCCGAAGCACTGGCAGCCTCGCTGGAGAGCGACCAACGCAAGCTCTACGCCCTGATTTGGCGCCGCGCACTCGCCTCGCAAATGACGAGCGCGCAAATAGACAAACGTTCCATCGAACTCGAAGACGAAGCAGGCAGCGAAGCAGGCAGCGAAGCAGGCAACATTGGCTTGCGCGCAACCCACGCGCGCGTCGTCTTCGACGGCTTCCTTGCGCTCTATCACGATTCTACCGATTCGCACGATCCTAGCGATTCGGCTGACGAGGATGCGACGGACGGAAAAACGGCTCCTCTGCCCCCCTTGTCGGTGGGCGATCGTCTCACGGCGGAAAAGGTTTCGACGGAGCGGCACGAGACGCAACCCCCACCCTACTACTCGGAGGCGCGTCTGATCCGCGACCTTGAGGAAGCGGGGATCGGCAGACCTTCGACCTACGCCGCCATCTTGCATGTGTTGAAGCTGCGCGGCTATGTGGAGCTGGAAGGACGCAAGCTCAAGGTTCAGGATTCAGGAAGACTTGCCACCAGCTTTTTACGACACAATTTCACAAAGTACGTCGATTACGATTTCACCGCCAGCTTGGAAGAAGAGCTCGACAAGATCGCTGGCGGCGAGGCGCCATGGCGCAATGCGCTGGAAGGCTTTTGGCGAGAGTTCCACGCCACCTTGCAAAAAGGCGAATCCCTCTCGCCCGAACAGGTGCGTGCGCAACTCGATGCCGACTGGGCGCAGCTCTACTTTCCGAACGACGAGGAGGACGCCGCCGCCGCGCGCCTCTGTCCTGTTTGCAAAGAGGGACGACTAGAAATCCACCCCGGTCGACACGGAGCGTTCATTGGTTGTGCCAACTATCCCGATTGCCGTTTCACGCGCGGGCTTGCCGACGAGGCGGCGCAAGAAGGTTCGGTGTTGGGAGATATCATCTTTCCTCACGCCTTGGGGGTCTGCCCTGATACTTCGTTAGGTATCTATCTCTGCCGCGGTCCTTACGGGCTTTATGTGCAGCGCGGCGAAACGGCGGTAGCCTCGAAAGACGAAGGAGCGAAGAGAACAAAAACAAAGGCGAAAAAACCGAAGCGCGCAGCCTTGCCGAAGCAGTTCGATCCGAAGACGATCACGTTGGCGGGCGCGTGCGCCTTGCTGGCGCTGCCGCGCGAGGTGGGGATGCATCCGCAGACGGGCAAGGAGATCAAGGCGGGGATCGGGCGTTTCGGTCCCTACCTGTTGCACGACGGCGCTTACTCGGGACTGGGGGAAGAGGACGATATCATGAGCATCGGCGTCAATCGCTCTGTGGTCGTGATCGCCCAGGGCGGCTCGGACGGGCGCGTGATCGGGGCGCATCCGGAAGGCGGCGGCAGTGTCATCGTCAAAAAAGGACGCTTCGGCTATTACCTGCGCTTTGAAGGCATCAACGCCTCACTGCCGAAAAGGTTGGATCCTGAAACGGTGTCGCTCGACGATGCCGTCGAGGTGTTGGCGAAAAAACGCATGCGCCTCGAAAAGACGACACAAAACAACGTTGAGAACGCAGCGAATCCTAATGCAACAAAACCTGAAACGACGCGTACGGTCAAGCGTCCCGTAAAACGTACAGCAACGCGTACTGTCGGAGCATCGACGAAAAGGCGTACGACAAAAAAAGAGAAATAGTGGCGCGAACACAGCGGCACACAGGCACGCGCCGACACAAGCAGAAGCTGCGCGCAGGACTGGAGGAAGGATCGATCGTCTATGGCGAACTCGTCGAGACGGAACGCGTTCTGACGGAGGCGAGCGAATCCAAAAAATTTGCTGACAAGCGATTTGCTACCAAAAAATTTGCTGACAAGAAATTTACAACCAAGAGATTGGCAGCGAGCGGGTTGACCTTGCGACAAGCGGAACGCGGACGATTGTGTTTCTTTCCTGTCGAGCTGCCAAGTGATGCGAGCGCGGGTGGTCTGCGTGCGGGCGATGTGGTGCGAGCGCGGTTGTTCAAGAGGGGAAATGTTTTTTATGCACGTGCGTTGGAATCGCTGGGGCGTTTTGACGGCGATGTGTCGTTCTTGAGCACGCTGAGCTTGCAACAGCTCTTTGTCAGAACAGATTTTTCGAGCGAGGTGCTTGCAGAAGCGGCGTCGCTTGCTCCTTATGCCTATGAGGAAGAGCGCGAGGATGCTCGCGCGCTGGACTTCGTGACGATCGACGGCGAGCAGGCACGCGATTTCGACGACGCGGTGCAAGCGGAAGCATGCGCCGAAGGCGGCTGGCTGGTGCGCGTTGCGATTGCGGATGTCGCGCACTATGTGCGCGAGGGTTCGCGCTTGGACGAGGAGGCGCGTTTGCGCGGCAACTCGCGCTATTTGACGGACAGGGTTGTGCCGATGCTGCCGCCGCGGCTTTCGGAAGACCTGTGTTCGCTGCGCGCGGGCGAGGATCGTCCGTGCTTGATGGCGGAGATCCGCATCGATGCGGAGGGTAGGTGGCTGCAGAGTCGTTTTGCGCGTGTGGCGATTCGCGTACGGGAACGCCTGACCTACGAGGCGGTGCAAAATATCCTCGACAGGCACACGCAAGACGAACACATGTCAGAAAAGGAGACACCAACAACTGAAACACAAGGAGAGGTTGAACGTGCCGTGTTGCGTCTGTACGGGGCGTGGCGTGCCTTGGCGCACGAGCGAGCCGAACGTGGCGCGCTGGAAATTGTGCGCGAGGAGCATGCGGCGCGTTTGAAGCGCGATGGTAAGGGGGTGTTGCGTTGCGTGGGCGTTTCGGTTTCAAAGGCGAGCGCGGCGCATCGGCTCATCGAGGACACGATGATCTTGGCGAATATGGCGGTGGCGGAGCATTTGGCGAAGGCGGAAGCGGGCTTTGTGGCGCGTGCGCACGAACCGCCGAGCCTTGAGAAATGGCAGGGGTTGGAGAAGGATTTGGCGATGTTGGGCTTGTCTTCTCTGCTAGGGGGCAAGGCGAAGGACGGCGATGTTGTCGACAAGGCTGGAGCAGAGGGTTTGCGTGCGCGTTTGCACGCCGTGTTGACAGGGGTTTCGGGCAAGGACGAGCATGCGTCTTTTCTGGCGAGCGAGGCGGTGTTGCGCGCGCAGTCGCAGGCTCGTTATATCGCCATCGAAGCCACGCGCGGTGTCGTGCCCGAGGCGCGGGGGGAGGAGGAGGAGGGGAGGAGTAGAATGAGCAGCGGGAGTAGCACGAGGAGCGGGAAGGCGGAGCATTTTGCCTTGGCGTTGGGTTGTTATTGCCACTTCACCTCCCCGATTCGGCGTTATGCGGATTTGTGCGTGCATCGCGCGTTGCTGGGTTGGGCGGGTTTGGAGGAGGATGTTTCTTGCGTTTCTTCTTCTCTGTGCGAGGGGTTGGTCGCCAACGAACGTTCTGCGATCTCGTTGGAGCGCGTTGTGTTTCAGCGCATGGTGTGCGCTTGTTTGAGCGCCCGCCAAGAAGCCCGCCAAGAAGTCCGCCAAGAAACTCGCCAGCAGGAAGAGGAGATTTTCGAAGGAGCTGTGGTGAAGGTGATGGGGTTTGGTTTTTTTGTGCGTTTGTTGCGCTGGAATGTGGAGGGTGTTGTGATGCGTAGGTCGTTCGAGCAGTATCGCTACGCGCGTGTGCGCGAGGAAGCGGATGCGGACGGGCTTCGCCTTGCGTTCGGAGTGCGAGTGCGAGTGCGGGTGAAGGAGAGCGACGCGGTTTCGGGTCGCATAGAGCTGGAGCTTTCGGAGGTGGAGCGTTCGGGTCGAAAGCTCTCGCAAGTGGGTTAAAATTCCTGCGAAAGCAATCGTGAATATTGTTGTGCGGATTCAACGTTGCATTCGTTGCAGATTCGGTTGCGAACATCCAGCACTGTCAGGAGTGCCGCTTGCGTATTCGCCTGAGCGAACAAGATATTGTTGATACCGAAGGCAAGATCGTCGTGCGAGAACAGTCGCAAGAACAACAGCAGAGACTGGGCGTTGAACCCCAGCCCCAGCCCCTCGACACTGGCAAGGTCGCGCGCACGGATCGTCGTCAGGATGATCGCCTTTGTGCTGATGTTGACCAGCACGATCGAATCGTTGTCGATGGCGGCGGCGTTGCCGAAGGCAACTCTTTCGGCGGTGCTTTCGGCGGCGACAAGGTTTCTCTGCCGTCCTCCTTGCCACGATCTGGCATTGCTGTCGAGGTATCGTTCGGTGTTCGCCGCGCTGTTCCTGTAGCTCTCGAGCTTGGCAAGTTTCCTGTCGACTTCTTCGAGTTTGACGAGATCTTCCGCCTCGAACCGTGGGTTTGGCACCTCACCGGTTGTCGTTGTGCTAATCTGGATTCCGATGGCTTGCCGAATGGTATGGCTGCCATCGCTGTGCTGCTCGATGGTGGAGAAGCCCAATACCGTGAAGGCGATTCGATCTACATCTCTGTAGGTTTTGGCAGCACTTCCAATGCTGGCGGACGCAGCACCGTTGATGCTTGCAAGCGTGCTGGCTGCCACGCTGATGGTGCTACCGCCCGCGAAGGTCACCTCACCGGTCGAGAGGGGACGACCGTTTTCGGGATCG
>JABAAA010000056.1 GCA_014239005.1 Alphaproteobacteria bacterium
AGTGTCTACGCCCGCGCCGCCCGTGAGCGTGTCGTCGCCAATGCCTCCGTCAAGCCTGTCTACGTCATCGCCGCCGTCGAGGATGTCGTCTCCCGCGCCGCCGTCAATCGTGTCTGCGCCGTCGCCGCCTTCCAATCTGTTGCCTTGCCCGTCGCCGATGAGCGTGTCGACATGAGCCGAGCCTATGAGGTTTTCGATGCTGTTGTAAGTGTCTCCTTCGGCGAATGTTCCTCTGTTGTCGGAGGGCGTTTGCAAGTCTGCTGTTATTGCTCCGTCGGCATCTTCGTAGCTGACGGTGTTGGTGTTAGCATCACCCGTCCAAGCTTCGGCGTTCGCAGTGGCAAGACTGGGTGTCGTGCCTGTCGCTGTAGAGGGCGAGGGGGATGGCGAGGGGGATGATGAGGCGTTGTTGCCTGTTTGTGTGCGTTGGGTGTTTGCGGTCATCGTGCTGCTTCTCGTCAATGTTGTCGGGACAAAGGCTTTCTTTGCCGAATCGGTAAGAACAGAATAAGAAACAAATAGAAAGAGTCAAAGGTTTTTTCTTCTTTTTGTGTTTTTGTGAAAGCACGCAAATATGCCGCCCTAAACACGGATGAGGTAGATAGGGGGGGGAAGGACAAGCCAACAAAAAACAGATAACAACTGGACTACATCCGTCTGATGCAGGGAGAAAAATTCACGATGTCTTCAGAAACTGCCCAAGTCTTCTGCCTTGGATTGATTGGACATCACTGTCGTCAAGGGCGTAAAGCAAATTTTTTCCAAAAGATCTTGCGTGATGCCTTCCGCTTCTTTACGGACGACTTCTTCGTAAGCCATGCCAAGAAAACGCGTCACTTGTCCGACAAGGCCGTTGGTACGACCGTGAATACAGCCTAAAAATTTTCTGTCGTTCAAAGGCATCGGATGAGCAAAACGAACACTCATCGACTGTTCGTAGGTTGCCAAAAAATCTCGAAAAGGGGCGCCGACTTTGAAAGGCTCCAGTTGTACAGGATGGAAACGCGTCCAAGCTTGTTCGTCCATTTCCGCAACAACCCGTGAGGCACGCGTCCCCGCCGCGATGATAGGAATTGACAAAGTGTTCGTCATTTCTTTGAGAACCTTCAAAACCAAATGCTGATCCCTCGCGCCGAGAGCGCCAATATCGTGGAACTCATCGACCAAAATCACGCGTGTATTCATCTGTCTCAATTTCTTGTAGAAAAGGTTCTCCAGCTGGTTCAACGTCATGCGCTCTTTCACAAGGATGCCGTTCTCCGACAAGGCGCGTTCGAGCAAACCGTTGATCGTCAATCCCGAAGGAATGCTGAAAAGAAAGGCAGGCTTGACAGCAATTTCGTCCAAAGGCTCTTCATCGTCGTCATCCAAGGTTGTCGTTTGCGAGTACTGTTGTCTCGCTTCTTCCGCCAAGATTTTGCGAAAATGACTCAGAATAGTGCTTTTGCCACTGTCGCTGTCTCCCATGATCAGAAGTCCGCTTGGTTTGGAACTGTCGGCGGTTTCAACGGCCAACCGCATTTCGTCAAGGATCTGCTGAAACGCCGCATGGATGATCGTGGAGGGTCTTTTCCTGCAGGCTTTCAAAAGGTTGATTTTTTTGTCAGGCAGATCTGGAAAAAACACCGACGATTCGTCCGCTTCATCGCGAGTGTCTTCTTTGTCTTGGTTTGCAGAAGATTTCGGTTTCGTTGAAGGAATGTTCGTCATGGGCTTTCTCCGTTGTCAGTCTTTGCTGATTTTAAGAATGCGAATAGGAGTTTTCGTGAAGTCTTCTTCTTCCTCTTGTTCGGTGTTGTCGGGGTCGTCCTTGCGTCCGCCTTCGATAACAGCCAGTTTTTGTATTTTAGGCGGTTTTTGAGCGTTCGAGTCGCGTGAGAATTTTTGTTTCATTTCTTCGGTACGCAAAGCTTTCTTGTGTCTACGGTTGGCTTTTTGGCGTTGTGCGCTGGCTTGCTCGAGCAATTGTCTGCGACGCGCTATGCCGTCAAAAATGGCACGCTCGTCTACCTTTGCTCCTTTTTCGCGTAGCGCCTTCTGAGTTGCCCGCAGTTCCCACAAAGTAACCGCCGGAAAAGACAAAGTGCGATAGCCCGCACGGAACCACTGTTTCGTGGTTTCGTCTTGAAACCAGATGAACTTGATGTTGCGAGGATCTCGTTTCACTCTGATTTTTTTTCCCAAGAATCGATTCAATCCCGGATGGGTGTAATGCACATAATCCCAAGTGATGCCTTTGCGCGTGACAGAACGGAGGTCTGTTGGCATGGCGTGGACAAGGATGGCTTCGCGCTCGCTGTCGAGTTTCGTCGGAATGCCTCGACCGACTTTTTCCTTCGTGCCATCGATGCCTTCGTTCCACACATCAATCGGTTTGCATCCGTCCAACCCTTCGTGCGGCGTGATGTGATAGCGGGAGACGATCCAGTCGGCAAGAAAGCGTTCGAACTCGTCGAGAGTCAAGGCTGCTCGTTTCTCGGATTCGTATTCTCCTCGCTCGACCGGATTGGAGAAGGTACTGCCAGGCAATTCGTGGACGTGTCCCTCAAGTGTTTTGAAGAAACGCTCAACGATCCCGCCATGCTCGGGTCTGCCGACTCCGCGGAAGGTCAAGTCCGTTTCATACTCCAGACAAAGGTTTTCCAGCCCTTCCGAACGAAACTCTTTGGCATTGTCGACAAGCAAATGCCTGATCCTTCCCCACACCGGCCAATTTTTAGCGCTCAAGCCCATAGATTCCAACCACAAATCCTTGCTGAGCATGCAGTTGGCAAGACACAAGCCGACGAGAAATTGCGAAGGGTTTTCAAAGGAGACATAAAAGCCGACAACCATGCGGCTGTGGACATCGATGGCGAGTGTCAGCCAAGGTCTGCCGATGCTGTAGCGTCGCGACGAATCGACAAGCATCACATCCATCAAGCTGTGATCCATTTGCACGACATCAAGAGGTGCTGAGGCGGGGTGGTGGCTGGTACCGTCGATCAGGTCGTGTTGTGCCCGTGCCTGCGCTGCACCATGGCGTTTCAGGGTTTGCTGTCTTTGATCACGCAGCTTGATATGGGTTCTGATGGTCGTGGCAGAAGGGGGCTTTTTGCCTTTCGCTCGGAATTGACAGCGCACTTCTTCGATGGTTCTTGCCATCGTAGGTTTTTGAGGCGTTTCAAAGTGCGCGGTGATGACTTCGTCGAGGATTTTCAAGACAGGTCTGTTCAAACGGCTTT
Source organism: Alphaproteobacteria bacterium (assembly GCA_014239005.1). Lineage (GTDB taxonomy): Bacteria > Pseudomonadota > Alphaproteobacteria > JABAAW01 > JABAAW01 > JABAAW01. The sequence goes on from JABAAA010000056.1 coordinate 3,225, forward strand.
TCCGATTCTGTCGTTTGCGGGTGGCAAGAGACGACGCTTTCTTGTCTCCGCGTTCGTACGCCTTGAGCCATGCGTAGATCGTCGATCTTGACAAGGCGCAAAGCTTCGCCTGCCTTGACACCGCTTGAGCTCTTTCTTTTCCTTGGCAAGGCAAAATCGGACGCAAAACCTCGATGCGACGGGTAATGCGAGCCCGTTCTTTTTCGTCCAAGAGCCCCGAATCTTGGGTCGCCTCTTTTTCTGTCTTTTTGCTGTCCAAGCTGTCCAACTCTTGTGCCGAGAAATATCGCGTCTTGCCGTCGTTCACATATCGACAAAGAATGCGCTCCAAACCCTCAACCGACAGAATCTCCACGCGACGCCTTTTCGCCTTGGCGACTTCCCCCGGCTCGTAGCGCAACGGACTCATGCACCGTTCTCGACAAGTCGAATGCCTCCTCTTCCCTTCACAAGCAGGGTTGTCTCCATTGTCACGGGAAAAGTCTCTTCGTAAGCCAAAAGTCTGTGTGCCATAGCCTGCTGTATTAACCGCAATGCCTCCTGCCTGACAATACCCTTTTTCTCGGCAGCTTGCAAAAGATCGCCAAATTTCGCACGTCTTCCTAAATCACACAAAAGAACAACAACCGCTTCCAAGTCGCTGCTTTTGCACGGCTCTTTGGCAAGCCCCAGCATGTGCCAAGCCAGCTGAAATCTTGTGATACGAATTTCCTTCTCGGTGAAAACCCGAAAATCCCATCCTCGCTCGGCAGCAAATTTTCGCGCAGCGTCAAACTTGGGTTTCAGTTGCCGTTTTTGCTTCGCAAGGACAACAGAAATCTTCACCTCCGCAAGCAAAGAGGGCTTGTCTCGATAGGAAACAAGCGCATCAGGGATGTAGACAGACTTCTTTTTGTCCGTTGCTTCGTAGGGCACCTCCACAGGCTGCTCGAGAATATTGGTTGTCAACGGGTCGAACCACTGCAAAACAAAAAAATCTCGTTCAAGCGATGATTCGAAGGCAATCGCTCTTGGGATGCCAGGCAAATTGAGTTTTCCCGTCAGGGACTGGTAGCTTTTGCCAATCTTGCGAACAGGCAGTGCCAAGTTCTTCCCAGCAAGAGCAGCTTTCACAGGCATCATAGGGTGTATGTGGTGGCTTCTGTCTTGGGAGCAAGGGCTTGCTGTAGGGTGCTTTCCACCCACCAAGCCACGGTGACACCTTCTTCGCAAGCGCGACGACGTACCGCGACTTTCACCTCTTTTGTCACGCCGTCCAGTTTCCAATAGCGTCCTTCTCCGTACCCAGCCCCCTTGTGAACAGAGTCCGAAAGCTCACGCCGCGTCGTCAGCTTGTAGCCTCCACTCTCTTGTATCTGCTTCAAAGACACTCTGCAGTCGTCGGCTTGCTGTGCCAATGCCTTCTTCAGAGCCTCAATCTCGGCTTGAGGAGCCGTGTAGTGCGGTCGGTGCAGGTGCTCTAACAAAGGATCGCTCAAAGCGAACGGATAGGCGTTCTTGCATCGTTTGCCCAAGAGCCTGCTCGGAATTCTCAAGTCTTGACACAAGGAAACAAATCGCTGCGGATAGTCGCCCATCAGCCAATCGACACAACGCAGAATATGAGCGCGTTTCGGCAAAGACAATTCGAAGAACTTGTCGCTGCTGCCGACAGCTCTGAAATTGTCGAGAGGCAGATGCCGAAGACCAAGTGCCTTTTCTGCCACACGGCGCATCTCGATGAAACAACCCTCTCCCAAGACCCATCTCATGAAAACACGAGCGACAGCAAACCACACGAAACTGTATTGCACACTGTAGTTTCCCATCTCTGTCCAACCTCTTTCCAACACCTCAAGCCAACGGTTTTGCAAAGCGACGACCTCCTCAGAAGCGGGGAGCGGCATTTCTTCTTGGCTTCGGTCTTTGTGAATCATGGGCGAGAGGTCGTCGAGGGATGTTTCTCTGACAAGCCAAACCTTGTGTTGAGGACAACAGAAAACAAAGCCTAGACGCCATTGTAGCCGAACATAGGGTCTTTCTGCAAGACACAGAGGGCAAAGGGACATCTGGAAGACACGACGCTTGTAAGGCAGGCTTATGCGTTGTAGCCAAGGCAGAGAAGGCGTGAGTTTGTCGTGCTCAAAGAGAAAGCTGTCGTAGCGATCGAATCCCAAATTTCTGATGTTATGAGGATATTTGCCGCTGATCTTGGCGAGGGTATCGAAAAAGTGTCGTTCGTAGATTCGATCAAGATCGGAGGGAAAAGACAAGTGGAAACACGTCAAAAGCTGCTTGGCAGTCATGCCTTGCAGGGCAGCAAAGCGCGAGATCCACGAAAAGAGGCTTTCGTCCTCTTGCGGTAGAGCGATACAAGCAAGTTTGGGCATAACAGCCCCTCAGTTCCTTTTCTCTAAAGAACATAGGAAGAGAAAGCAAAAACAATGCCATGCACATTTATTTATGCGGTAATTGGAGGACGATAGGTTCCTTCAAGAGCAGACTTTATAGAATCGTAAATAGGAAGATCTTTTTCTGTTTCAATAGTAACTGCCAACCCATACAGAATGGGTTCTTCGATACTTCCTGGAATTATTTCCTTTCCTTCAATCGCGATTTTTAAATTTTCGCCATCTATGAACTCAGCAGCTTTTCTTCCCCTGTAGATTACATGAAAAACAGTACCTCGCCCTGTTATTCTTGAACCAGGTTGCTCCTTGATTTTTTTAATCCCTAATGTTTCCTCCCAATTTTGATCATAGGGATTCTTATCTTTAACAACAGAGGCTTTTAATTCATTAGCGGAATGAATAAAAATTTTAAATGAATTATATTTTTGATGTCTTACGTTAACTGATGAAATCCAAGTAAGAGTAATCATAATATTTTTTTTACCAACTTCTCCCTTTAGCACTTTTGGTAAAGGGATGGAATGCAACAGCCATTCTTTGTTGATTATATTTTTTTTAGATATTTCACCAGAACCTATTAATGTTGCTCTGTTGGCAGTGCATCCCAAAGATACTTCGATATATGCCTTGCCAAAGCCCAAGAACCGCGTTGAGGTTTCTTTTTTACTATTAAAACACTTTGAATGTTCATTCCATCTAGCGCAATGTGTTAGCAAAGCTTTGATAATAACGCTATTGTGCTGTTCTGGGATGGTAGCAAAAAAACTATTGGTTTCTTGTGCATGTTTCAAGTTTTCAAATAACCGACAAGCATAATGCGCAGCAAGTGCTGTTGCTGCACTGGTGCCTGTAGCAAGGCCTGTTTCTTGTAAACTTACCACACCCCCTCTAGGTGGGAAAGCAGACCTAAGTCCATACCCTCTACCTGTTGGTACAATTTCAATTCCATCACTAGAACTGCCGATACAATGTAAAATTTCCTTTCCACCTGGGAAAAAGACATCAGGTTTAACTGATAGATGAAATCCTAATCCAACAGCAGAAATTATGTTAGGAAAGCTTTTTTCGCTAGGAAAAGGATCGATAAAATAACTATTGTGATTAATAGCAACAGAATCTTCATGGCAGGCTCCAATGGTAAGTGCATTCATTGATTCAGCAGGGGAAAGAAGAGTTCTTAAAGCTTTATATTTATTCATAGATTTGGCTATTGATTTTTTTCTTTCTTGATCAGAAGCATTATCAAAAGAAGAGCAATCATCAAAATCTTCTAACCGAAGAGGATAGTTAATATTCCCGGCACTAACCAAAAAAAGAATTTTGTATCTATAAGATAAAAAATCTAACAATCTTGCTAAGGGGCTTATAAAATTGCTAAATGTTCGATAATTAATACCAAGAGAAAAATTAATAATAAAAACATCCGGAGCAGTAGGAGGAGAATCGAATTCCCCCTCTTTCATGCGCACGATAGCACGATACACTGTATCAAGAAAGATATGATCATTTGAAGACTGCTCTTTGTTATTAAAATCTGATGGAAAAATAACTGGACGTACATAAATCGGATGTGTTATTGTTTGACGATTCTGATCATTCAAATCACCATTGATAATCAGTGATGCCATTTGTGTGCCATGAAATCTTTTGTCAAGAGTTGCGTGTGAAGATAAATTTTCTGGATCATCAATAGTAATAAAATTTTGGAGATACTTATGATTTTCAATTGGAACGCCATCAATCAATCCGACAAATGGCACGTGGTTTTGTGGATTTTTTGTCGTTATATCATTTGATGCTTTGCTATCTGTTTCATCTTCTACATGACCTACAACAGGAAGTGTTTGTGGGTAGGCAAAAATAATTTCATCGCATTCTGCTATAAATCCTTCCCTATTTTCAATGATTTTGTTTATTGTCTCTTTAGGAACTTCAATCAACATGCCATGATAAGCAATATCCTCTATTGCGTCAGGGGCAT
>JABAAA010000057.1 GCA_014239005.1 Alphaproteobacteria bacterium
CATCAGGGGAAAGGATCCAGGGGGCAGGGGATGCATGGGGGTGATCTCTTGGCGATGATCTCTTGGCGATGATCTCTTGGCGATGATCTCTTGGCAGGAGTCGCTTTCTTCGCGGGTGTAGCTCAATGGTAGAGTCCCAGCCTTCCAAGCTGGTTGTGTGGGTTCGATCCCCATCACCCGCTTTCGCCTCCGCCGCCATTCTTGCCTTCTGTTAGGAGTGTAGCTCAACGGTAGAGCACCGGTCTCCAAAACCGGGGGCTGGGGGTTCGAATCCCTCCACTCCTGCTCCTGTTCCGCACTGACCTGTTCCGCACTGACCTGCCCCTGACCTGCCCTCCTCTGCCTCCTCTTTCCCCGTCTCACCATGAGCAAGATCGTCATCGGCAACTGGAAGATGAACGGCTTGCAAAGCTCCGTTGCCATCTTCCGTAGCATCCTCGAAGGTTATACGCCCGAGCGCGCAGCCAAGTCCGAACTCGCGCTGTGTCCGCCCGCAACATTGCTGGCAACGTTCTCGAGCATCGTTGCCGAACAATCTAGCCCTGTGCTGCTGGGAGGACAAAGCTGCCACCACCACGCCGTTGGCAGTTTTACCGGCAGCGTCTCTGCCCCCATGCTGAAAGACGCAGGAGCCAGCTTCGCGCTCGTTGGACACGCCGAACGACGCGCCGAAGGAGAAGACGACGAGCAGGTCAACGCACAACTCCTCCAAGCACAGGAAGCCGATCTCACGCCCGTGCTGTGCGTAGGCGAGCGTCAAGCCGAACGTGCGCAACGACAGCATCATCTCGAACGACAACTGACGCGCGCGCTCGCCTCAAAGCCTTCCTCCCTAGCAGCACCGCGCGCCTCTCGTCTGATCGTCGCCTACGAGCCCGTATGGGCGATCGGCAGTGGCACGATGCCCTCGGCAGCCGAGATCGCAAGCGTCTGTCGCTCGATCGCCGAGCAGGTGCAAGGGCTAGTTCCTAGCGACACGAGGCTTGAAGTTCTCTACGGGGGCTCTGTGTCGCCCGCCAACGCCGCCGATATTTTGGCTGCAACCGACGGCGTGCTGGTCGGTGGCGCGAGTCTGGATGCGGCAAGGCTGCTTGCGATCGTCGATGCCGCCTGAGCTCGCCCGCCGTTGCTTTTTCGCGCGCCATCGTCCAAAGTGATAGGCTTGCAACGGAACGAGCGGAAGCGTGTGACGAAAGGGCCTATGATCGTGCAAGAGAATGTTGCCGAGCGAGGCTCATCGCTCTCGCAAGCACCGCGCAGCAACGAGGAGCGCGCGCTGGAAGCCGCGATCGGCAAGCAGGTGCGCGCGATGCGTCTCGAACGCGCGCTGACGACGACCGCGCTCGCCGAACAGGCGGGTCTTTCGCCCAGCATGCTCTCGCGCATCGAGGGCGGCACGACGGCGCCTTCGCTGTCGACTCTGCACGCGCTGGGAGTGGCGCTTTCTGTCCCGATCTCGCACTTCTTCCAGCGCTTCGAGCGCGCTTGGCAGGTCTCGCATGTTCAGGCGGGCAAGGGGCTTACGGTCGAGCGCAGAGGCACGAAAGCAGGACACGGCTACAGCCTTCTGGGACACCCCGTCTCCGGCGGCGATCTCCATGTCGAGCCCTTTCTCATCACCATGACCGAAGATTCCGAACCCTTTCCCGTCTTCCAACACGCCGGCACCGAGTTCCTCTACATTCTCAGCGGCGAGATTCTCTACCGCCACGGCGACAGGGAATTTCTTCTCAAACGCGGCGACTCGCTGTTCTTCGAGGCGAGCGCGCCGCACGGACCGCTAGAGCTCAAACGCCTGCCTTTGCGCTTCCTCTCGCTCATCGCCTACAGAACCGAGACGCCATGAACAAGAAAAAATCGGCGACAACAACGCACCGCGCGAAAAAGATCGACAAACCCTTAACGCTGCTGGTGCTCACGACGCACAACCTTTACACCGAGAACGGAATCCGTAGCCAGATCAGCGGCAAGACCGTCGCGCTGGAACGACGGGGAGTAAAGGTACGCTACTTCTGCCTGCGCTTCGGAGGCATCGAAGCGCAAGCGCGAGCGCAAGCACCCGTCGATATTGTTCAAGTCGGCACGACCGAGCAATGGTTGCGGCAATCGCCACGTTTGTTAAAAAAACTCGACGCTACTCTGGTAACAGAAAAACCGGACTGGGTGGTGGTATCAGGAATATGGCTCTGCCTGTGGGGCGACAGGCTGGGACGCAGAATAAAAAACAGTGGTGCGCGCATCTCCTTCGACATGCACGGCCCCGTCGAAGAGATCGCCGAATACCGACGCGTCTGCGGCTCGCGTTGGCTTGCCAAACTGCTTGCTCTGTGGCTTGCCCGCGCGGAACATCGCTTCCTTGCGCGCTGGACCGACTTGGTCGAGACCGTCTCGCACAACGCGCTCGACTACTTGCGCAAACACCGTGCGCGATTTAAGGGCAAGGTGTGTCTTGTCCACTGCGGCTTCGACGAAGCATTGTCCGAACAGCAGCACGCACGCTATCGCCAACAATGGCAGAAGAGACTCAAGATCGACGGCAAACGTCCCGCCGTCGTCTTCGCGGGTACTCTCAGCGGCTGGCAGAACAAGCCCGCGCTGTTTGCCTTTGCGCGCAAGCACGAGGAGACGTGCGTCTTTTTTTTCGTTCCCCCTCGCCACCACGCGGAGATTCGCGCGCTCGGGCTGGCGAATGTGCGCACTGATTTTCTGTCGAGCGAGCATTTGCAACAAGCGCTGTGCGCCTTCGACTACGGACTCATGACAAGGCGTGACGACGGTATCGCCAACAGCTTCGCCTTTCCGCTCAAGGTCAGCGAGTATGCGAACGCGCGGCTGGGCATCATCACGACGGCGCGCAAGGCGTCGTGGCGTCGAGGGGTGTTGGCGAATGCCTGCCTAGACCTCGAAGCCTTTCCGATCTCCAAAGGAGCGTTCCACCTCTCGCGACGCGCGCTCCAAACGCTCACCTTCGATCACATGGTCGCGGACCTTGCCACCTGCTACCGAGCGTGCGCATGAGCTTTTCTGTGGCAGGCAAGCAGGTATTGATCACCGGCGGCAGCGGCTCGTTCGGCAGAGCCTTTACGCGCTTCGTGCTGGCGAGTGCGCGTCCGAAAAGGCTGGTCGTCTTTTCGCGCGACGAGTTCAAGCAACAGCACATGCAACAAGAGTTTCCGCAAACCGAGCTGCGTTTCTTCTTGGGCGATGTGCGCGATGTCGATCGTTTGAAACGCGCGTTCCGCAACATCGATTGCGTCATCCACGCGGCGGCGCTGAAACAAGTTCCTGCTGCCGAGTACAACCCGATCGAATGCATTCTCACCAATGTCATCGGAGCGGAAAATGTCATCAAAGCAGCGCTCGATTGCAACGTGGCGCGCGTGCTCGCGCTGTCGACCGATAAGGCGGTCAATCCGATCAACCTCTACGGTGCCTCCAAGCTGTGCGCCGACAAGCTCTTTGTCGCTGCAAACAACCTCGCCGGCGAACGCGGCACGCGCTTTTCCGTCGTGCGCTACGGCAATGTTCTGGGCTCGCGCGGCAGCGTCGTGCCTTTCTTCCGCGAGCAGGCGAAGACGGGAGTTCTGTCTGTCACCGACGAGCGCATGACGCGTTTTTGGATCTCGCTCGATCAAAGCGTGCGCTTCGTCGCTCGATGCCTTGCGCGCATGCAAGGCGGCGAGATTTTTGTTCCCAAGATCCCTTCGATGCGAATCCTCGATCTCGCCAAGGCGATGGCGCCGCAAGCGAGGCTCGACATCGTCGGCATCAGGGCGGGAGAAAAAATTCACGAAATGCTCGTTCCCCAACAGGAAGCGCGCGACACCTTCGAGGGCAAAGACTGCTATGTCATCGTCGCGCGCACGCTCGCCCGACCTTTCCTCGCCACGCAAAACAACCCGCAAGTCGAGCTGTTGGCGCGAGAAGATTATCGCCCCGTCGCAGAAGACTTCGAATACGCAAGCGACCAAAACAAAGAATGGCTCGACGAACACCAGCTCAAAAAGCTGCTGGACACAGAGACACCATGAGCAAAAAACCTTGGAACAACAAACCTTGTAACGACGAGCCTTGTTTGCCCTACGCACGTCCCAGCATCACACAAGCCGAGCGTGATACCGTGCTGGCGGTCTTGGAAGACGCGAACGGAACGCTGACGCAAGGGGCGTGGCTGTTGGAATTCGAAAAAAACGTCGCCCAAGCCGTGCGCGCTGAGCACGCGGTTGCTTGCGCGAACGCGACGGCAGCACTCCACCTTGCCTTGCTAGCAGCGGGCGTGGGGCGCGATGATCGTGTTCTCACGCCGTCGATAAGTTTTTGCGCGACCGCCAATGTGGTGCGTCATTGCAACGCGGTTCCCGTGTTCGCCGACATCGACGAACAGACGCTCGCGCTCGCGCCGAGCTCGGCGATAGAGGCGGCAGAAAAGATGCTTGCGGCAAGAACCCCCGTCAAAGCGATCCTTCCTGTCTGGATGGGTGGCGGCGCAGACGCGCGCAACGCTGCAGAGTTGCTACAGCTCAAAGACGACCTCAACTGCCTCCTCATCGAAGACGCGGCGCACGCGCTCGGTAGCTGCTACTACCAAGAACAGCAACAACAGCAACAGCAACCTGTAGGCTGCGGTGCTTATGCCGACATCTCCGTCTTCTCTTTCCACCCCGTCAAGCCCGTGACAAGCGCGGAGGGCGGCGTTGCGGTCACGAACGACGCGCGCTTGGCGCAACGCATGCGCAAGCTCAGAAACCACGGCATCGAACGTGACGAAGCTAAATTCCAAGCCCCCCAGCACCAAGAGAAAAGGGAAGAGCGGGGCTACGAGCATTACGAGATGATCGAGCTGGGGTTCAACTATCGCCTCTCCGAGCTGCACGCAGCCTTGGGTGCGGCACAGATGAAACGACTCCAGCCCTTGCGCGAGAAACGACGTGCGCTCGCCGAGCATTACGATGCGCTGTTCGATCGTAGCTCGCTCATCGATTGCCTCCAGCCCCTGCAACGCGGACTGCGCGCCTGTTCTGCCCACCACCTCTACATCGTTGCGCTCGACTGGAAGGCGTTCGGCATGAAGCGACGTTCTTGCATGCTTGCGTTGCAACGCCGAGGCATTCGGACGCAAGTCCACTACATTCCCATCCACCACCATCCCTACTACCGACAGCGCGACAAAGACGACAAACTCGTCAATTGCGAGCAACCCGTTTCTCTTGCCAACAGCGAGCGTTACGCCGAGCGAACCTTGTCGCTGCCGCTGTTCGCCGATATGCAAAAAAGCGATGTCGAAAAGGTCGTCAAGACTTTGGAAGAGCTGCGACAAATCCCATGACCCTGCGCTTCGATCTCGTCGCCGATGCAGAGCAAGTCGACGCAAAGCAAGGCGATGCAAAGCAAGGCGATGCAGAGCAAGTCGACGCAAAGCAAGCCGGGGCTGTCGTCGGCATGGGACACCTCCACCGCTGCCTCGCCTTGAGCGAAGCGTTGCGAGACAAGGGAGCATCAGTGCGTTTGTTTCTTCCCAACCCGTCGCTTGCCGAAAAGATGTTTTCTCGCCCTGTCTTTGGCTCGTGGCAAAGCCTTTGGCAAGAAGACGCGCCCGAGCGACGCGAGATGTTGGTGGTCGATTCCTATCGCCTCGCGTCTCTACCGATCGACGTGGAAGCACGCTATCGACATGTCGCGTGTTTTCACGACGACCAGCCTCCGCCTGCTTTTGCGGAGCTTGCGATTTGTTGCGACTTATCAACGAAAAACTCTGCTTGTAGTTTGGGCGACAAACGATCCTTTCGCGGCGGGCGATATTTTCCTTTTCACGATCGCTTCGCACGCAAAGCAACGGCAACGACAACGGCAACGGCAACCTTGGCAGAAAACGACGCGGCGGCAGGGGAAGGAGGAGAGCGAGGGGAAGGAGGGGGTGGACTTCTCGTGTGGTTTGGCGGCAGGGAGCGAGGGGAAGGGCTTGTGCCGTTGTTGACGGAGGATGTGTTGGGGGGGTGGCGAGCGGAGGTTGTGATCTCGCCTGTGGTCGAGCCTTGCGCTAGCTTGTTGGCGTTGGCGCGCGTCCGAGCGGGGCGAGTGCGTGTTCATCATGCGGCGGAAGCGATGGAGAAATGGCTGGGACGATGCGCGGTGTATTTCGGCGGCGCGGGAGTGACCGCGTGCGAGGCGGCGCTTTTGGGGTTGCGGTTGATTCTGTGTCCTGTTGCGGAGAACCAACGAGGGAATGCGCGTGCCTTGGAGGCGGCGGGAGCAAAGGTGTTGTGTTCTCCTGTTGTGCCTGCTGCGCTTCGGAATGCTCTGCGTGCAGAGGCGGAGGGGGGGCAGCCCGCCTTGGCGTTGGACGCGCTGGGGCTGGACGGGAGGGGAGCAGAGCGTTTGGCACAGGCGCTTTGCGAGCGGGTTTCGTCTTGCGAGCAGGTTTCGTCTTGCGAGCGGGTTTCGTCGTGCGAGCAGGTTTCGTCGTGAGTTCGGCTTCGTCTGATGGCGATATGTCGGCGGCTTCTGCTTCGCCTTCTAACTCTCCTGCTAATTCGCTTTCTGCTTCTCTTTCTGCTTCTCTTTCTGCTTCTCTTTCTGCTTCTCTTGCGGAGCGTCTGTGGGGTAGCGCAAGGGCGGAGGGGATGGGGGAAAGTTTTTCTCCTGTTGTGGTGGCAGAGGTTTCGACGAATCATCGCGGGTCTCTTGCCGAGGCGCGTGCGGTGGTGCGCGCAGCCCAGGAAGCGGGAGCGGATGCGGTCAAGATTCAAAGTTACGAGGCTGCGGATTTGACGATTCGTTCTGATCGTCGCGAGTTTTTGTTGCGTCATCCTTTGTGGAAGGGTAGGAAGTTGTTCGATTTGTACGAGGAGGGAGGGTTGCCCGCTACTTGGCATGCGCCTTTGTGGGAGGAGGCGCGACAGCGAGGGATCGTCCTTTTTGCTTCGGTTTTTTCGGAGGAGCGCTTGGGGTTGTTGGAGGAGTTTTCCGATTTTGCCTACAAGATTGCTTCGGGCGTGGTGGTGGATTTGGCGTTGTTGGAGGCGGTAGCGAGAACAGGGAAGGGGGTTATTCTTTCTACGGGCATGGCGGACGATGTGGAGATTGGTCGCGCCGTGGATGTGGTGCGCAAGACAGGAAACGAGAAGCTGGTGTTGTTGCATTGTTTGAGCGCCTATCCTGCGAAGAGCGAGGAGATGAACTTGCGAGCTCTCCAGACGCTTAGAAGGAGGTTTGGTTGTGCGGTGGGACTTTCGGATCACACGCGCGACGAGAAGGCTGCGGTGTTGGCTGTGGGGATGGGCGCTTGCATGATCGAGAAGCATGTTGCGGTGAAACGTCAGGAGGGTGACTTGGACTATGCTTTCTCGTTGGATGCGGATGAGTTTTCGGGTTTTGTTTCTGCGCTCAGAGATGCCTCGACGATGTTGGGGAGGGGGAGGTTGGAAGCTTCTGCCAGCGAGGCGGATTCGTTGTCGTGGCGGCGGAGTCTGTATGTCGTGCGCTGGGTGAGACGAGGAGAGGATTTTACAAAAAAGAATGTTCGTGCGATTC
>JABAAA010000058.1 GCA_014239005.1 Alphaproteobacteria bacterium
CGGCAAAGAAACGACACATCTCCTCAACTTGCACCTTGTCTTTAACTTGCTCCTTGCCCTTAACTTCTAATGATTCTTCAATTTTAGTATCGATGTTTGCTGCTACACGAGGGATTGCAGCAAAGTGAACTTCGCAAATTAAAATATCAAAATTTTTAAAATTTTTTCCAAACTTCGTTTCAAACGGCCATACCTTAACTTTGATTTTTTTACTCAAATCTTCCCTTAATTTTTGCACATAAGAAATTCCCGTTAAACTCTGGCTACCGACCGAACCCGCACCATACAACTTCCATTGGCTTTGAACCCCAGACCATTTAACACGCTCTTCTGTCCTACGAAAATCACCAACACCATTTTTTCCTTTCTTCTTTTTATCTTTATCCTTTTTTTGGTCTAGATTTTCTAACGAATGTTTATCTTTATTTGGCTTCCCCCAAAAACATAGATCGTTCTTTTTGTTCAACTCGTCCGCAAAAACAAAACGATTCACTTCCACTTCTTTTTTGCCTAAAATTCCTTTACAAATCTTATCCCATACATTTTTCCATTCTTCGCCTAACATCTTTTCTGTGTAGGCTCCATGCGGATAGCCAAACCCAAAATCAAAGCCTAACAAAATTTTTTCACTTTTGTTTCTTGCAATCATCTCCATAAGGAAAGAAAAAGCTTCTTTTCGTGTCGGGGGGTTAATAGTATACGAACCTACCCAAGAATTTTTTAAAGAATCCAAACTCTCTGCATAGTCCAAAGACACAAAATCTCCGTTGAAATTGTTTCTGGAACAAGAGCCAATCCAAATGGAGTTTTTACCTACCTTCGGCGTAGAATTCGCGCTCCAGTCGACAAAGATAAATCGGTCAAATTCAGCCATCACAGATTCCTCATAAAACCCCCCTCTTTCTCCATCCTCCCCATATCTACCACATCCCCTCACCGATGCCAACACCCCCTTCTACCCCCGCGCCAGCGCTCAGGCTTCACCAAACATCCCCCCCAAATCCCCCGCCTCAACCCCTTCGCCTCATCTTCCAATCCCCGATACTCACCTCTCGAAGCTACCGCCATCCCCCCCCTCACCATCTCCTCTCCCAAATCCACGCTACCGTCCTCCTTACCCACAAAACAACGCGACAACAACCTCTTGTGCGCATCTCGAAACATCAATCCACACCTTACCTCCACACCTGCAACAATTTTCCCCAAAAAAACCCGCGCAGCATCCCCGCAATTCCAAACATCATCCCCCTCCCCACACGCCTGATCCATCTCAGGAGCGTCGATCCCCAACAACCGCACCTCCTCCCCGGAAACGACCAACGAATCTCCGTCCAACACCTCCGCCATTCCCACAACAAACGCATCCCCGTCTCCAGTCCCAGCCCCCGCCCCCCTGCGAGAGTTCCTCCGATTCCCCTCCCCGCTGCAACCCCACAACAACATCACCACCAACAACCCCGACAAAAACAAACCACCCCGAACCATCTCACCCCTCCTCCAAAGTCCGAACCCCCAACGGATGATCGCCATGCGGATACGGCGCATGCGTATGAAAATGCGCGCGAGCATGATCGTGCGCGTGATCATGCGCTTCCTCCGTCCCGATTCCCTCCACATGATGATGATGGCTCTCCTGCGCAGCACCCTGTTCTGCCTCGAACCCCACGACCTTCTCCCTATACTTGCATAGCCCGCAATTCATCATCGAACCGTCTCCCGTCTCGATCTCTTCCGCACGCGACAGAAAAGTCGCCACAACATCTTCCTGACTATCCAAATAACCCACCTTCAGAAAAGAAATGTCCCGATACCTCCGAGCTGCAACATCCACCGCCCCATAAATCCGATCGACCAAAATTCCGCGAAACAAAAAGTACGGAAAAACAACAACATGCGCAAAACCCAACTTCGCAACACGATCCAACGCAGGCGCAACAAGAGGAAAAGTCACCCCCGAATAAGCCACGACGCCCCACCCAAAACCCAAGGACTCCCACAACACACGCATCAACTTCGCAACATCGCCGTTCGCATCAGGATCCGAAGCTCCCCGCCCCACCACCAGCAAAACACACCCATGCCGATCCTTTTGACTCTCCAACCCCGCGCGCTCCAAAGCTGCACGAACTCGACGCGCCGCCGCAGAAAGCATGCGCGCATCCAACCCCAAAGGACGCCCGTAACGAATCACAACCCCATGCTTCTTCGCATAATCGCGCAACAACGCAGGGATGTCGTTCTTCGCATGCCCCGCTGCCAACAACATCCCCGGCACCGCGTCGATCCTGCTCGCCCCTTTCGAGCGCAACAGATCCAACGCCTCGCCCAAAGTCGGACGGGCAAACTCCAAAAACCCATAACCGAACTGATCGTACGAACACGACGCGCTTCCTAACACACGCTCGCGCAACCTCGAAGCCAACACGCCGAACTCTGCCACCGCACCCGCATCCCTGCTGCCATGCCCGCACAACAACAACGCACGATGTCCGCTCGCGCGCGCTCCTTCCATGCCCGCCTCCCTTGAAGTCACGAGCCCTCCTTCGTCTCCTTCGTCTCCGTAGCCTCCCCCTTCGCACGACGCACGACCCCGCCCCACAGCCCCGTGCCACAGCCCAACAGAAAGCCCGCCAAGAAAACTCCCGTCACCAACAGCGACAGCGGAAGACGAAAACCCGCAGGCGTGAACAGAAGGTTCAAACGAACCGCATGAGGATTCAGCACCGCGAACAACACGACGCAGAACAGCAAAACGGCAAAACAGAAACGTTTGACAAGACGCATGGAAACCTCCTCAACCCCGTAAGCTTTCTTCAAGACGCAACTTGCTCAAGGCGCGGGCAAGGTTGTTGCATTCAGACGCTTGTGCAACGCCTCGCCCAAACGAAAGCGCAACACGCGCCGTTGCGGCAAGCGAAGCCTCTCCCCCGTGCGCGGATTGCGCACAAGGGACTGCTCGCGCAACGCCGTCGAAAACACGCCGAAGCCGCGCAACTCGATTCGCTCGCCGCGCTCCAAGGCTGCTACCATCGCGCCCAACACCTCGCCTATCAGCTCGTCCAAGTCGCACTTCGGCACAAGCGGATGACGTCGATGCAAGGCACGAACAAGCTCCGAACGCGTCGCCACAACATCGCCTCTCTAGCAAGCAAGTCTCCCCTCCCTGCTACCATAGCGAAACCGCCGTGCGCACGCAAGAACCGCCCATCGAGCAAGAGTTAATAACAACCCCGACGTCGACGTTTGACAAGACGCACGAGCGGCGACAGATCCCGCAACGAAAGACAAGGCACGGCAAGGCTAGGGCTCTGCGGACGAGCCACCACGACCACGGGCAACGAAAGCCTTTGTGCTGCCACGACCTTTGCAAAGGACTCGCGCGCACCGCCGTCTCGACAGACCAGCAATGAGACTCGACGGCGTTTCATCGCGCGCATCTCTTGCCGCACGCTTTGCGCCGAGAAGGGAGGCATCGAACAGAAGCGCACCCGACGCGCACGACAGAGACGCAACGTTCGCAGGCGAAGCTGGATAAGCCTTTGCGTCGAGGCGAAGGAGCGCAAGAGCAAGCTCCGCACGGGCAGACGTCGGGCGAGCGTATCGATGCGCCGCGCTCCCAATGCGCACAGAACAGAGCGTCTGTACGACGCAGGCAGTGCTTCGAGAAAACGCGGCAAGGCGTTGTCAGAAGCGACGAGAAAATATCTCTTCGTGCGCAGACGCGGAAAAGGAGGTCGTAGCAGGCGAAACAGAGGAAGGCTCAAGGCACGCGCTGCCTGTCGTGCGTTCTCGGAGATCCGTTCGGCAAAGGGGTGGGTGGCATCGAGGACGGCAACGGCATCGTTGTCTTGCAACCACTCTTGCAAGCCCCTCGCGCCGCCGAAACCGCCGCTCAACACCTCGATGTCGGCTCGCGGCGTTCGCGGGGCGGAGGTCGCCCCTGCCAGCGCGTAGACGATTCTGACGGCGAGACGGTGTTCGTCAAAACAAGCGGCAAGCGCATCCGCAGCGCGTCGCGCGAGCGCAGTTCCCCCTAAGACGAGCAAGGTCGTCGAGGGACGTTCTTCAGGAAACGGCGGCGTTGCGCGCAGAATTCTTCAAGGTTTTTTTGTGCGCCCCCCTGCTTTCGCAGCACCCTGTTTCATCAAGGGGGGCGGGGCGAAGGTTTCGCCCTCGGCGGCGTAGTGCAAGGCCTCGATGATCGATTTCAAACGATCGCCCAACCGCTCGACATACTTGACGGCAGACAGGAAGTCGACGACCGACGCGATCGATTCGGGATTGTTCGCCATGAACAGAGAAAAATCTTTCAACAAGGAATCGTGCAGCGCATTGATATGGCGATCCTTCTGCCACGCCTTGAGTGCACGCGTCGCATCCCACGCCCGACAACACTCGATGACCCCTTGCAACATTTGCGCGGCGCTTGCACGCAGCTTGTCGATATCGCCGAAACGCTCGCGGTAGGGCGAATGAGCGAGCGAGCGTCCTCTCTCGGCGATGCTGGCGCAATGGTCTCCGACCGCCTCGAAGGCGTCGCTCACCTTCATCGCGACGATGATCGTGCGCAGGTCGCCCGCCATCGGTTGTCGGAGTGCTGCCAAGTTGATTGCAAACTCTTGCACACGACGTTCCAACTCGTTCAAGGCTTTCTCGCGCTGCGCGATCTCGTCCCTGTCCATGGTCTTCGTCTTGATCTTGCTGCGCCCTTTACCGTTCTTATGAGCATCCTGTCCGACCAAAAAGGTCGCGGTGGCAGCGTCCAGCTGCTGGGTCACGAGCGATCCCATGCGCAACAGCATGTCGTTGAGCTTTTCCAGCTCTTCGTCGAAGGTGTGGTTGATGTGTTGCGGATCGTCCGACATGGGATTGTTGTACTGTTTCAGGTTTTTTCGGTTTTTTTGGGATTATCCGATTCGGCCCGTGATGTAGCGTTCGGTCTGTTTTCTGCGCGGTTTGGTGAAGATTTGAGTCGTTAGTCCCGATTCTACCACGCGTCCCAAGTGAAAAAACACCGTGCGATGCGAGACGCGCGCAGCTTGTTGCATCGAGTGGGTCACGATGACGATTGTGTAGTTTTGCGAGAGCTCGGCGATAAGATTCTCGATGCGCGCGGTGGCGATCGGATCGAGCGCCGAGCAGGGCTCGTCCATCAGGATGATGTCGGGCTGTAAGGCGATGGCGCGCGCGATGCACAGACGCTGCTGCTGTCCTCCGGATAGCGCGATCGCCGAATCGTCTAGCCTGTCGGCAACTTCTCGTTCCAGCCCTGCGCGCACGAGGCTCTCGCGCACGATCTCGTCGGTCTCTTTCTTGTTGCGCGCGAGCGCGTGGATGCGCACGCCGTAGGCGACATTGTCGTAGATCGACTTCGGAAAAGGGTTCGGCTTTTGGAATACCATGCCGATGCGCGCACGCAACGCGACGGGGTCCAACGTTGCGACATCGTCGCCGTCGATGGCGATCTGCCCTTCGACGCGACAACCCTCGATGACATCGTTCATGCGATTGATACAGCGCAGAAAGGTCGACTTTCCGCAACCCGAAGGACCGATGAGCGCCGTCACCTGCCTGTGCGGTACTTCGAGCGCGACTTGAAACAACGCCTGTTTGTCGCCGTAGTAGACATTGACGGCGCGCGCGCGAATCTTCGCGCTTGCTGCCTTGGCACGCGACGACATAGGCAATGGCGCAGACAATGATATAGGCAACGGCGCTGGCGGTTTGTCGTTTCTTGTCATGGCACGGGGGTCATGGGGTTGGAGTCATGGGGTTGGAGTCATGGTGTTGGGGTTTATAGCGTTGGGTTTTATGGCTGTCGTCTTTTTTCAAAGACCTGTCGCAACAGAACAGCGGTGGCGTTCATGGCGACAAGGAAGAGTAGCATGACGAGAATAGCCGCCGCGGCGCGCGACGAGAAGGCGGGGTCGGGATGGTCTGCCCACAAGAAGATTTGCACCGGCAGCGCGGTTGCAGGATCGAGCGGCGTGTTCGGCGCTTGTGCGATGAAGGCGACCATGCCGATCATCAATAACGGTGCTGTCTCGCCCAACGCCCGTGCCATGCCGATGATGGCGCCGGTGAGAATGCCCGGCATGGCTTGCGGCAGGACATGGTGAAGGACGGTCTGGCAGTGCGACGCGCCGAGCGCGAGTCCCGCGTTGCGGATTCCTTCCGGCACGGCTTTGAGCGCGCTGCGTGCGGTGACGACGATGACGGGCAGGGTCATGAGCGCGAGCACCATGCCTCCGGTAAGCGCTGCCGAGCGCGGCAGCTGCCACCAGTTCAGAAAGACGACGAGCCCCAGCAAACCGAAGACGATCGAAGGAACGGCGGCGAGGTTGTAGATGGCGACCTCGATGATCGCGCTCAGGCGGTTGCGTGGGGCTAACTCTTCCAAATGAACGGCGGTCAGCACGCCGAGCGGAAAAGCGAGCAGGAACGCTGTCAGCAACGCCCAAAACGAACCGACGAGTGCACCGCGAATTCCCGCCGCCGAAGGAACACGGCTGTCGCTACGCGTGAAGAAGGCAAGGTTGAAACGTTTCGCCACAAGCCCTTTCGATTCCAGCTTTGCCAGCGCGTCGCGTTGCGTTTCCGAGAGCGCGTCGAGCGCCGCCGCGTCCTCGTCCGCGCGCTCCTCATCCGCTTGTCCATTGTCTTTTTGCCTCTTGTCTTTTTGCCTCTTGTTTTTTTGATAGCGAAGCACACGCTCGCTCGAAGAAGACAGCGCAAAGGAGAGGGCGAAAGAGTGCAACCGCAAAGAAAGTAGCGAAGAGGCTGGGAGGTTTGCCACCTTCTGTTTCAAATCGAGCGCTGCCAAGGGCGTCAGCAACGCCCGTCGAGCGCGTCGTTCTCGTGCGCTCGCGCCCCCTCCCAACTCTTGCGCCAACGCCGCGTCGATCAACCTTCGCGCGTCGCCCTCGGACAGATCGAGCGCGCCCCCAGCCCCCTCCGTCTTCAAAAGGCTCTGCGGCAAGGTCACTTGCAACAACACCTCATACTGCGAAAAGGCAGGCAAGGCGCGCGAGACGATAGAAACAAAAAACAACGCCAAGAAGCACACGGCAAACGCGATCGCAGCCTTGCCGTAAAAACGGTAGCGACGCTCGGCGCGATAACGGCGGCGAAGGCGAGCGTCCGTCGTCAGCATGCTTTGCGGCGAAGATTTTCGATCATTCTTTCGATCATTCTTTCGATCATTCATAACGTGCGCCCGAACGTCGCGTCGCCATCAACGCCGCGGCGTTGATGACAAGGGTCAAGCAGAACAACAGCATGCCGAGCGCGAAGGCGGAAAGTGTCTTGCTGCTGTCGAACTCTTGATCGCCGGTCAGCAGGGTGACGATCTGCACGGTGATGGTGGTGGGGGCATCCAACGGGTTGATCGTGAGCTTGGCAGCCAAGCCCGCCGCCATGACGACGATCATCGTCTCGCCGATCGCGCGCGAGAAAGCCAACAGCACCCCCGCCGCCACCCCCGGCAGGGCTGCGGGC
>JABAAA010000059.1 GCA_014239005.1 Alphaproteobacteria bacterium
AGGCTTGAGCATCGGCGGTTTCTCGCTTGCGATCGCGATTCAGAACCTTCTTTGGGGCTTGGCGTCGCCTTTCTGTGGCGCACTCGCCGACCGCTACGGTGCCGGTCGCATGGCGGCGGCAGGCGCGCTCTGCTACGCGGCGGGACTGGCGCTGATGGGACATTCGGTCTTGGGTTTTTACACGGGACAGATGTTGGTCGGCGTTGCGCTGGCAGCGTCGACCTTCGGCGTCGTCTTCGGAGCCTTGTCGCGCACGGCTCCTCCCGCTCGCCATTCGATGGGGTTGGGACTCGTCTCGGCGGCAGGCTCTGTGGGAGCCTTTGCCGTCGTTCCGCTGCAGGGGTTTGCGCTTGCAAACTTCGAGCTGTCCGTCGCCTGCACGCTGCTCGCGCTGTGCGCGCTCTCGATGCTACCGGGCGCCTTCGCACTTTCCGAGCGCAAACGTGCCTCCCTCCCTCCCCTCCCTGCGATGGCGGCCTTTGCGCGCGCGACAAGCCATGGCAGCTATATTTTGCTGACGACGGGATTCTTTGTCTGTGGGTTTCAGGTTGTGTTCATCGCAGCGCATCTTCCGAGCTACTTTGCCGATATCGGTCTTGCACGCTCGGTATCGACGACGGCACTGGCGCTGATCGGACTGGGTAACATCTTCGGCACCATTTTGAGCGGCTGGCTGGGAGCGCGAATCATGCGCAAGAAGACGATCCTGACCCTCATCTACACGTTGCGCTCGCTGGTGATCGTGCTGTTTCTGCTTGTCGACAAGACGCCGCTAACGGCGATGATCTTTGCAAGCCTGATGGGACTGTTGTGGCTTAGCACCGTGCCGCCGACGAGCGGGCTGGTGCTCTCCTTCTTCGGCGCGCCAAACATGGCGATGCTGTACGGAATTGTTTTTGTCTCGCACCAAATCGGTTCGTTCTTCGGCGCATGGCTGGGCGGGGTGATCTTCCGCGCCTTCCAGAGTTACGATCCGATGTGGTGGCTCGCCGTGCTGCTAGGGTTCGTCGCGGCTATCTTGCACTATCCGATCAAGGAACAACGCGCGCTCGCCCCCTCGATGGCATAAGAAGGCGGGTTAGAACTAGAGCAAAAACCTCTGCGGAGACAGAAGGCTCGTTGCGGCTTGCGTTGCATCTTGCGTTTCATCTTGCGTTGCGTCCTGTCCTTTTTCTTTCCTTGTCACCAAGCGGACGAGTTGTTGTGCGCATAGGGGAGCGGTGAGAAAGCCGTGTCCGCCCAAGGCGGCAAACACGAAGAGGCGGCGGGTTTTCCCGAGCGCGCCGAGCAGGGGCAGGCGGTCGCGTGTCGAAAGGCGTAGCCCTTCGAAAGGTTTCTCGAATCGCGCCTTGTCCTCCGAAAGCCCGCACCACTGGTCGAGTCTTCGGCGGTTTTCTTGTTCCCTTTCGTGCGTGCGCGAAGGAGCCAACCCGCGCACGACGGCGACACGCTCGTGCGCGAAGGGCATGATCCATCCTGACGCGCACACGGGTATGAGGGGAGGACGGGCGAGCATCGCCTTGTTGCAGATGTCGATTCGTCCCCTGCTCGTTTGCAAGCTTTCGAGCAAGTTGTGCAAAGGAGGCAAAGATTGTGAGAAGACGCGCTGTCGCAAGAAGTCCGACAAGTGTGCGCCGAGTGCCAGCACGATTCTGTCCGTCTTGAAGGTTTTTTGCTCTGCTGCGTTGTTCTCGGTCAGCAATCTCCAACCGCCGTCCGCCTCCTCGGTCGCACGCAGCACACGGCGAGCGAGGGCGGTATTGTCTTTTGCCAACAATGATCGCGGATCAAGCACGAGCGCGTGCGGCAACATGGTTCCTCCCCATCGCGTTGCGTGTCGTTTCAATCCGCTCGTTCGTTGCGCCTCGCTTGCATCACACCAGCGACAGAGGCTCGGACACTCTTGTGCTAACGCTTGCCCGCGTTGTCGCTCTTGTGCGTTTTGGGCAAGCCGCAGCGCACCACGCGCGACGATCGCTTTTTGATGCGCGGGCTGTTCGTAGAAGACGTGGGCTTCTCGGTAGGCGTCGCGCAAGAAGCGCGCGTGCAAGCTTTCTCCGCGTTGCAAGCGCGGGCAGACAAGCAGGCGTTCGGGCTCTGTGGGGGGCTCTGTTCCGACGAGGGCGAGAACGGGAAAGCCCGCGGCATGCAAGGCGCTGCGGGCGGTGAGGGCCGCGATGCCGCCTCCGATGACGGCGATGGGTTTGTTGTTGTCGTTCACGACGACAAGGGGGGGGCATGGTCTTCTTGAAAAAACCCTTCTTGAAAGAAATCTTCTTGAAAAAACCCTTGCAACACTTCTCTTTTTGCCAGCCACCCTTTTCTTTTGCGCGTACGAAATCCGTACGTCTTTGCCGTCGTACGTACGCTTTTTGCGACCGAAAAGCTAGCGAGTTGCGGAAAACCCGCGCGCGCACGCGTACAGCGAGACATGGCGGAAAAGACTTGTTCGCTCCACATGGCGGGGTTGCGCTTCGGTGCAAAGCCGTCGCAGTACCAGCCGTCGATCTTGCGCGCGAACAGGGCTTGCAGGGTTGCGAGTGCAGATTCGACATCTTGCAACAACAATGTGAGACGGAGCGAGGGCGCGAAGGACAGGCGCACAAGGGGGGAGCGATCCTTGTCGTCAGAAATCGTCAAGTCTTTGTTCGTATCCTGGTTTGTATCCTGGTTTATATCCTGCCACACCTGCAGCAATCGCTCTCTTCCGTAGACCTTGTGGCGGCGATAGAAACGCTGCAAGTCCTCGATGTGCCAAGGACGGGCTTCGATGCCCCAGTAGTCTAAAAAAGGTTCATGTTCAACCTTGCCGTCCGTCCGTCCTTGTCGTTGCTTTTCCCCGTGAAGCCATTCTTGCCACAGGTGTGCGGTTTGTAAAAAGTTCATGCCCGTGGCGAATCCCAACTCGACGATGCGAAAGGGATTTTGTTCGTCGAAGAAGGTCTGCCACGCCTGAGGCAAAGCCAAGCCTTTGCTGAACACATGACGCGCCTCTGCGGCGGGGTCGGCTTCGCCGAAGTAGCCGTCGTCGTAGTCGGGTGCGTAAGGCGTGTCGTCCTCGCGCCAGACGATTTGCGCCCAGTTTGTTGGTCGCGCCATCATGCCTTTTGCCTCTATCGTTCTTTCTTCCGTTTTTTCTTCTGCTATTCTTGCGTCGCTTTCTCTTTGTGTCTAGGCTCGCTTTCGATAACACTGATACACGAGGACACACGAGGAGACAATCGGATGAACACACCTTACAAGGATCGTTGATGGGACTGCGTCAAGTCAGGAAGCATGGGATCGTGGTGGACGGGTGGCTTGTCTTGGACAAGCCCGTGGGCTTGCGCTCGACGGTGGCGGTTGGTCGTGTGCAATCTCTTTTGCGCGCACGCAAGTGCGGTCATGCCGGCACGTTGGATCCTGCTGCGGAAGGTCTGTTGCCTTTGGCGTTGGGAGCGGCGACGAAGACGGTTTCTTACGCGATGGATGGCAGGAAGGTCTACGGCATGGTGGTGCGCTGGGGGGAGCGTCGCACGACGGACGATTCGGAAGGGGAGATCGAAGCGAGCAGCGACGCGCGTCCGAGCCGTGCTGCCATCGAGCGTCTTTTGCCCGAGTTCACGGGTGAGATTTTGCAACGTCCTCCGCGCTTTTCTGCGCTGCGCATCGGCGGCAAGCGCGCCTACACCTTGGCACGGCAAGGGGAGGAAGTGAATTTGCCTGCGCGCAAGGTGTCCATTTTCGGTATTCAGCTCTTGGAGATGGTGGATGCGGACAAGACTCGTTTTTCGGTGGAGGCGGGCAAGGGTGCTTACATGCGCGCGCTAGCCCGCGACTTGGGCGAGCGTTTGGGTTGTTTCGGTCGTCTTGAGAGTCTGCGCCGCCACAAGGTAGGCAGTTTCACCGAGGAGCACGCCGTCTCGTTGGAGCGTTTGGAGGAATTGTTTGACCGACAAGACGTCAGCAGAGACGCAGAAGACGGAGGCGGAGAAGACGGAGGCGAAAAATATCCTTCGAATGCGTTGCTTTCGCAGGACGAGACTCTGTCGCGGCTGGGTTCTCTTCTTTTGCCTGTGGAGAGCGCGCTGGGTTCGATGGCGCGTCTGACCTTGGAGCCTTGGGAGCAACAACAATTCTGCCGTGGGCTGGGAGTGCTTTTCGTCGATACCGAACAGCGCGAGCGTCTGGCGTCTGTTGGCAGCGATGTCGGTTCGATCGCTGTTTTTGCCGCGAAACCTTCGCGTCGTCTTCTCGGCGTGGGCGGCGTGCAGCAAGGACGGCTGAAGGCGTTGCGCCTTTTTGCCGGGTCGCCGCAAGCGCGATCGTCTCGCGTCAACGCCGAAAGGGGAGGAGCAAGAAAAAATGTTGCATCGCGTCACGACAGCGTGTAGAGTGCGCGGTGAATGTGACATAGAACCCCTATTAGAGGCTCTTTTCTCAGTTTGTTCGATGCCGCTCGCCAAAGATCACAAGACTTCGCTGATCAAGAAACACGGTCGCTCTGTCGCCGACACGGGATCTCCCGAGGTCCAGGTGGCGCTGTTGAGCGGTCGTATTGCACAGCTGACCGAGCATATGAAGGTTCACAAAAAAGACTACCACTCGCGCCGTGGTTTGTTACTCATGGTGGGGCAGAGGCGCCGACTGCTCGATTTTGTCAAGAAGGCTAGTGAAGAACGCTATCAGAAGATCGTCGTCGACTTGGGTCTGCGCCGATAGTCCGCAACAAGACTGGAGCCATCATCGCTGCAAGACGGAGGACAGGGATTCCCTGTCCTGCTCGCGCGTTGTCCGCTTGTTCACTTCGTGTCATTTGGAAGATGCACGAAGAGAGCATAAACGTCCCGTCCGCACCTTAATCCGCAGCTTGGCAAGGCTATCCATCAACAATCAGGAGACGATTGCATATCATGTTTGAAGAACATTCCGTAGAACTATCATGGGGTGAGCGCGAGCTGCGCCTCGAAACAGGATTGCTTGCAAGACAAGCCGACGGAGCCGTGCTAGCCAGCTACGGCGCGACGCGCGTTCTGTGCACAGCTGTCTATGCGCGCACGGCGCGCGAAGGGGTGAATTTTCTACCCCTGACGGTCAACTACCAAGAGAAAACCTTCGCTGCCGGCAAAATTCCCGGGGGCTTCTTCCGACGCGAAGGTCGCCCTGGTGAAAAGGAAACGCTGACCTCTCGTCTGATCGATCGTCCTCTGCGTCCCCTGTTTCCCAAGGGCTATCGCTGCGAAACGCAAATCGTCTGCACCGTCCTGGAGCACGACTTGCAGAACGACCCGGACATTCCCGCCCTCATCGGTGCCAGCGCCGCCTTGCACCTCTCCGGTGCACCGCTGCTGGCTCCCGTGGCGGCAGCACGCGTGGGCTGGCTGAAGGGCAGCCCTGTGCTGAACCCGACGTTGGGCGAGCTGGAGGAGAGCGAGCTCGACCTCGTGCTAGCCGGCACGGCGAACGGCATCTTGATGGTCGAATCGGAGGCGAAAGAGTTGAACGAAGAACAGATGCTAGAAGCACTGGGTTTCGGACAGGAATCGTTCGCTCCCGTACTGGCGGCGATCGAAGAGCTGGGCGGCAAGGCGCGAAAACCCGCCTTCGTCGTTCCTCCTGCCAACGACGCGCTCAAAGGGCTGGACGAAAAGATGACGCAAGCCTTCGGCGCAAAGATTCAAACCTGCTACGAGAAGACCAAAAAGACGGAACGCGTCCAAGCGCTCGAAGAGCTGCGCGGCGAAGTTACCAAAACCTACGCAGAGCTGGAAGACAACAGCGGCGTGCTCGAAGTGCTGAAAGGATTGGAAAAGCATTGGGTGCGCAAAAAAACGCTGGAACAAAAAGTGCGGATCGACGCACGCGGGCTGGAAGACATTCGCGCGCTCGATTGCCGCGCGGGCTATCTTGCACGCACGCATGGGTCAGCCCTGTTTACCCGCGGCGAGACGCAAGCGCTGGCAGTCGCCACGCTAGGCACGCCCCAGGATTCGCAGATCGTCGATGCGCTGGCAGGCGAGTATCGCGAACACTTCATGTTGCACTACAACTTCCCGCCCTATTCGGTCGGCGAGGCGAACATGATGCGTCCTCCTGGACGTCGAGAAATTGGGCATGGCAAGCTCGCGTGGCGCGCGCTTCGTCCTCTGATGCCGTCGAAAGAAGACTTCGCCTACACGGTGCGCGTGGTCTCGGAGATCACCGAATCGAACGGCTCCTCGTCGATGGCGACCGTGTGTGCGAGCTCGCTGGCACTGATGGACGCGGGCGTGCCGCTGCGATCGGCGTGCGCCGGCATCGCGATGGGGCTGATCAAGGAGGGGGAGGAAGTTGCGATTCTCTCCGACATCTTGGGCGACGAGGATCATCTCGGCGACATGGATTTCAAGGTCGCCGGCAGCGACAAAGGGATCACGGCCTTGCAGATGGACATCAAGATCGAACAGATCACGCTGGAGATCATGCGCAGTGCACTCGCGCAAGCCGAGCATGGTCGCAAACACATTCTTGCTACCATGGCACGTTGCATCGACCATCCGCGCGACAGCCTCTCGGAACACGCGCCGCGCATGCGCACGATCAAAGTTCCGAAGGACAAGATTCGCGAGGTCATCGGGGCGGGAGGCAAGGTGATTCGCGAGTTGCAAGAGACGACGGGAGCGCGCATCGACATCGACGACGATGGCACTGTGCGCATCGCGGCGGTGGAAGAACGCGCGATCGAGGCTGCCATAGAAAAGATCGAGGCGCTGACTGCCAGTGCGCAAATCGGTAAGATCTACAAGGGCAAGGTGGTGCGCATCATGGACTTCGGCGCCTTCGTCAACTTCCTTGGCGGGAAGGACGGGCTGGTGCATATCTCCGAGATCGCCCATCATCGTATCGGTCGCGTCTCCGATGTTCTCGCCATCGGCGACGAGGTCACGGTGAAATGCCTTCGCATCGACGAGCAAGGAAGGGTCGGACTGTCGATCCGCGCCACTCAAGAGGACGAAGGCGGGGGTAGCGGCGGCGGCGGCGGGGGTGGCGGCGGCGGCGGCGAACGACAACAACGTTACGGTGAAGAGGTTCATCACTCCCCTTATTCCTCCGACGATTCTCAGGGCGAGCGTCGCGGTGGCGGTGGCGGGGGCTACGATCGCGATCGTCGCGGCGGCCACGGCGACAAAAGAGGGGGAGGCGGTGGCGGCCACGGCGACAAACGAGGTGACAGAGGGGGAGGTGGTGACAGGCGTTCTTCGCACAAGTCGCGTCCCTCTTACCGCGATTGACGATGAGACCCTATGTGCGCTTGTTTTATTCAAAACAATAGGCTAGGCTTTCTGACGAGACAGCGACCCACACGATACGTAGCACGCGCTCGCGGGCGTCGTGTCGCGTATCGTGTGTGCGCGTCGCTTGCGGCTGACGGGCTAGCGAGAAACTTGACAGAATAAGGCAACGCACCACACCCAACATGGAAGTAGTACCTTTCACGATGCGCCAAATGGTCGAAGCGGG
>JABAAA010000005.1:0-4395 GCA_014239005.1 Alphaproteobacteria bacterium
TGCTATCAAGGCGCGTTTTGTTCGTGCGGGGCGAGGGGCTCTGCGTCGCTTTACGCGTCGGATGGACGAGCCCTTCTTGGAAAGGCAGATGGGGCTTGCGCGCGCGGTCACCAGTCCTCGTTATCGCCATGATGATCGCCCTGATGATCGCTCTGCCACCCAAGGTTTGGGAGGTGAGCGGGACGACAACACGAGCGGGCAAAATGAACCACAAGGGGAGAAGCAAGGGGAGAAGCAAGAGGAGGAGCCTTTTGCCTCTGCGGCGGACAAGACAGGACTTTTTGCTTCTAGCGAGCATTCGTTGCTGGAAGACTTTTTTGCAAGCGAAGAGCAGGCAGAGCAAGGCGGGCGTAGTGCGAAGGCGCAAAATAAGGAGGAGGGCAAGGAGGGGATTTATCGAGACATTTATCAAGACATGGACAGCTTGCGTTCCGAGCTAGAAAGCGAGGGTCAGGGCGATCTTTCGGATCCCTCTTCGTCTGCCGGGTCTTCGTCTGCTGGGTCTTCATCTTCGGATATAGGTTCTCCGCACGCGGCGGGCGGCGAAGAGAAGCTTTTCCAAGAAGTCGAAGGTCTTGACGAGCAGGCGCGTGCCAAGCTTTTACAACGCCTGACGCGACGGGTGGAGACGGAGAAGCTGCGTTAGCTAGCTAGCTAACGCATCCTGATGGACAAACGCTACGATTTCTCCGCAGAGGCGGAACGCGCGCTCTACGACGACTGGGAGAAGCGCGGCGCGTTCCGTTGTGCAGGTCGTGTCGACGGCAAGCAACCCTACACCCTCATGATGCCGCCGCCGAATGTGACGGGACGCTTGCACATCGGACACGCGCTCGACAACACCTTGCAAGACATCCTGGTGCGCTTGCGCCGTCAGCAGGGTTACGATTGTCTGTGGCTGCCCGGCACAGACCATGCGGGCATCGCGACCCAGCTGTTGGTTTCCCGACAGCTGGCGGAGCAAGGGATTGCGGTCGAGCGTCTTTCGCGCGAGGACTTCTTGGCTCACACTTGGCGGTGGAAAGAGCAGTACGGCAACATCATCTTGCAACAGCTGCGTCGTTTGGGTGCGTCGTGCGACTGGGAAAAGGCGCGTTTTACGATGGACGAGGGGCTTTCGTGCGCCGTGCGTAGAGCGTTTCTCGAACTGTACGAGCAAGGCTTGATCTACCGCGACGAACGGCTTGTGAATTGGGATCCGCAGTTGCAAACGGCGATCTCCGACTTGGAGGTGCGCCAGCAAGAAGAACGCGGGCAGTTGTGTCTGATCGACTACCCGCTGATCGAGGAGCGGGGGGTGGAAAAAGGAGCAAGCATCACGATTGCCACCATGCGTCCTGAGACGCTGTTCGGAGACCTCGCCGTTGCCGTCCATCCCAAAGACGAGCGGTATCGTGCGCTTCGCGGCAAACGCTGCCTCGTGCCGTTGGCGGAACGTGAGGTTGCGATCATCGAAGACGAGCGCGTAGAACGCGAGCAGGGGACGGGCGCGTTGAAGATTACGCCTGCGCACGACTTTCTTGATTTCGAGATCGGCAAGACGCACGGCTTGGCGTTGTGTTCGATCTTCGACGCTCAGGCGCGTCTCAACGACGAGGTGCCTGAGGCGTATCGCGGCTTGTCGCGCGAGCAGGCGCGGGAACGCGTGCTTGTCGACTTGCAAAGCCAAGGGTTGTTGCGCGAGATTAAACAGCAGACACACTCTGTTCCGCACGGCGAACGTAGCGGGGTTGCTTTGGAGCCCAAGCTCACGAAGCAGTGGTTTATGAACATGGAGGGGTTGGCAAAAGATGCACTGGCAGCAGTCGAGAGACGGGAGACGATCTTGATTCCGCAAACTTGGCTCAACACTTGGCGGCGGTGGTTGGAAAACATTCAGCCCTGGTGTTTGTCACGGCAATTGTGGTGGGGGCATCGCATTCCGATATGGTATACGCCCGATGGCGAGCAGGTCGCGGCTGCGAACGAAGCGGAGGCTTTGCAAAAAGCCGAGGCGAGGTTCGGCAAGAAGGTTGTTCTCAGGCAAGACGAAGATGTGTTGGATACATGGTTTTCTTCCGCCTTGTGGCCCTTTTCGACCTTGGGCTGGGGCAATGAGAAGGAAGGAGATCCAAACAAAGCACCGCTGTTGCAACGTTATTTTTCTACCCAATTGTTGGTGACGGGGTTTGATATTCTGTTCTTTTGGGTTGCGCGCATGATGATGTTGAGCTTGCGCTTTAAAAATTGCGTTCCTTTTAAGGTTGTCTATCTTCATGCGTTAATCCGCGACGGGCAGGGTCGCAAGATGTCGAAGTCGTTGGGCAATGTTGTCGATCCGATCGACTTGATGGATCGTTACGGGTGCGATGCCTTGCGTTTTACTCTGGCGTCTCAGGCGGTGCCGGGACGCGATCTGCGATTGTCGGAGAAGCGGATCGAGGGTAATCGCAATTTCATCACGAAGCTATGGAACGCGGCGCGGTTTTTGGAAATGCAGGGCTGTCGTTATGACGAGAACTTTAAGACGAAGGCGGTCGAGGGGGCGGTGCATCGATGGATGCTGACGAGGTTGCGCGCGTTGGCTGAGGGGTTAGAGGAGGATTTGCGCGACGAGGTTTGTCTGTTTCACGAGGCAGCATCGAAGTTGTATCATTTTTTGTGGGGGGTGTTTTGCGACGAGTATTTGGAGACGATCAAGCCCGCTTTGGCAGGGAAGGA
Organism: Alphaproteobacteria bacterium; assembly: GCA_014239005.1. GTDB lineage: Bacteria > Pseudomonadota > Alphaproteobacteria > JABAAW01 > JABAAW01 > JABAAW01. The sequence continues at coordinate 2,701 of JABAAA010000005.1, forward strand.
AGACAAGGACGAGAAGGCGCGCAACGAAGCGCGTGTGGTGAGCGCGTGGGTTTTTTACGGGGTTGTGCGCTTGTTGCATCCTTTTGTGCCGTTTGCAACCGAGCGGATTTTTCAGGAGTGCCAAGTGTTCGCTTCTAGCAAAGGAAGGCTGTTGATGACCGAAAAAACGTTGCGAGCAGAGGACATTGTCTGTGGCGATTGGGACGACGACGTGGCGGAAACGAAATGGGTATTGGGATTGATCGACAAGATTCGCTCGATACGTTCGGACTTGGGCTTGTCGCCCAAGGCGACGGTGCCTTGGTTTGGGGATGTGTTAGATAGGACGGAAAAGAGGTTAGAAAAATGGGGGGATGTGTTGCGTGCGATGGCGGGCGTGGAGTGGAGGAGCATAGGGGAAGGGAGGGAAATTGGCTTTGTGTATGACGGGGTGGTAGAACCTAAGTTGTTTTTGCCTGAAGAGGTAGATTTGAAGGCGATGAGCGTAAGAATAAAAAAACAATTGGATGACTGGAATAAGGTGTGTAAAAATTCTTCGGCAAAGTTAGACAACAAGAAATTTAAAGAGAACGCACCGCACAATATCTTGAAGGCAGAGGAAGAAAAATTGACAGAAGCAAAAAATAACATGGAATTGCTGTCAAATATACAAGAGGATATTAAAAAAATTATTAAAAAATTATTATAGCGAGAGCATAGAGTCGTAATTTTTCTGTTGCACGAGCGCGTAGTTCTTTAAAAAACACAAGCGCATAGAAAAAACACAAGCGCATGCGGATTGCCTTAGTCCATAAAAATCCCGTCTTTTACGGAAAAGACTTTCAATCTCAATATCCGAAAAACAACAACGTGTAAGAAATCACCAACGCCGGTAGCGCGCTATACAAAGTCGCCACCACCGCTGCTCTGGGTGCCAACGCCAATGCCGGAAACAACGCATCTCCGTCGTTGCTGATCGCATTGCCCATCAACGCCGAGAAAGGAATCAACCCGCCAATGTAAGTGGCCGCCACAAGAATCTGCGGTCCGCAGCCCGGCACAAACCCCACCAACACCGCAATCAACGGCAGAAAAATCAACGCAGCGCCAAACATACTCTGCAAATCTAACGCAAAAACATGAATCGTAATATCAAAGGTCAAGAACGCAGCCGCAACCCAAGTCGTCACAAAATTCGTGTCGTCGATCACCGAACGCCAAGTCACGCTCTGCGTCTCGCGCTCGCGCGTCTCCCTCCCCGTCGGTCCCGAAAACAACACCCACGAAACAACACACAGGATCGCAAAAAACGCAAAAACAATTGCCGCAGAAACTCCCCAAATCTGCCACGACAACACATCGACCTGAAAAGCATACAACACCGCCCCAACACTTCCCGGCACCAACAATACAAACCATAACCCGTCAATCCCGCCACGCCATCTGCTACCCGACAACAACATCCGACAGCCATGCTCGCTCGCCTGCTCTTGGGACATGGACATGTCTTTGGACTTGGACTTGTTCTCCTCCTTCCCGTTCGCCCCTCTTCGCATGAAGTCTTCGCCATGAATGGCGTTCACCGCCATGCCTGAAAGCAATCCGACAACGAACGTACTGGCAATCAACAACAAGCCCGTCTGGGGCTCTTTTGCCAGGATCAAAAATGCCGCATCGCCCATCGTCGCCGTCAAGACGGCGATCAACGCCCCGAAA
>JABAAA010000005.1:4494-6608 GCA_014239005.1 Alphaproteobacteria bacterium
CGGCTGTCCCTTGTCCCCCGCGATTGATCGATGACCCCATAAGTTTTTTCCTTTTCCGTTTAAAGATTTTTTCGGCAAGATTGTCTCGAGTTTAGAACGATTACAATCTGTTGGCAAGGGGAAAGGCTTGTCCAGGTGACTAGGACATTGTGACTGGGACATTGTGACTAGGACATTTTTCGCCCGAGAGATGCTGAAGGGTGCTTATTGTAAAGCGTGTCGCCTGCGTCGTTCGACCGAGGATCCGATTCGCATGCTCTCTCGGTATTTTGTGACGGTGCGCCTTGCGATCTCGACTCCTTCCTCCTTGAGTTTTTCGACGATCTTGTCGTCGGAAAGTGTTGCGCCGGGTTCTTCCTCGTCGATGAGCTGGCGGATTCGATGGCGCACCGCCTTTGCCGAGAGCGAAGTGCGCATGATCGAATTGGGGATCGCCTTGGTGAAGAAGTAGCGCAACTCGAACATGCCGCGCGGGGTTTGCATGTATTTTCCGTTGACGACGCGCGAGACGGTGCTTTCGTGCATGCTGATGGCATCGGCGATGTCGCGCAAGACCAGCGGCGCGAGCTTGGCGATTCCGTAGCGAAAGAATCCGCGTTGTCGCTTGACGATCTCGGCGGCGACTTTCAGGATGGTCTGCGCCCTCTGATCGAGCGCCTTGACGATCCAGTTAGCGCTCTGCCAGTGTTCTTTGAGAAAATCCTGCGCCTGCGCGTCGCCGCGCAAGCGCACATCGGAAGAGATCTCGGCGTGGTAGTCGCGGCTCAACAGGACACGCGGCAAGGTTTCGTTGTTCAACTCGACAAGCCACAAGTCGCTATGCTCGTCTTCCTCGTCCTTCTTCACCTCTCGCATGAGCAGATCAGGAACGACCGTCTGCACTGGCCGATGGTCGAAAGCCGCGGCGGGGCGAGGGTTCAGGGAGCGAATCGTCGCCAACGCCTCTTCAAAGTCTTCGACGCCGAGCGCACAGCGCTTGCGCAGCGTCTCCTTGGCGCCGCTTGCCAACAAGTCCAAGTTTTTGAGCAAGGCATCTAGCGTCTCGCTGAGCGCGCCGCTATCTTGAAGTTGCAAGCGCAAGCAGCCCTTGAGATCGTAGGCGAACAATCCCGGCGGATCGAACTGTTGCAACTTCGCCAGCACTCTTTCTGCCTTCTCGACCTTGCATCCCAACTGCTGCGCTGCCTCCGTCATCGTCAAGGGCAGGAAGCCGTTTTCGTCCAACGAATCGATAAGAAAGGCACCGATCGCATGCTCCTCGGCATCGGTAATGTCCAACCCCAGCTGCCGATGCAAATGGTGGGAAAGGCTGCGCGTCGTCTCGTCTTCCATGTCGCTCGGCAAAAGGTCGTACGCCGACGCCGCCGCACCGCGCCCGATCTCGGCGAAAGGAGCGTCGCCGTCGAACACATTTTCGTAGGACACATCCAGCGATTCCTGATCGGCTTGCGTCGATTCCAAGACATCCACCGCATCGCGCTCTTCGCCCGCAACATTGCTTTCCGCACCAGCCTCCGAGCTGTTCTCCGCGCCGCTCTGAGAGGGCTGACCTTCTTCGACGCGCGCCTCCCCTTCTTGCTCGCTCGAAGCCCCGCTGCTTTCGGCAACCTGCTCTTCCATTTCCAAGAAAGGATTGCTTTCGATCTGTTCTTCCAGCCACGTCTCGATGTCGCGCGCGTTCATTTGCAACAGCTTGATCGCCTGTTGCAACTGCGGAGTCAGCACCAAGGACTGTGACGCTCTCAGTTCCAGCTTGGGTGCTATCGCCATGGGTTCCTCGCGGTCAAATGCGGAATCGCTCGCCGAGGTAGTATCGCCGAACTAGCGGGTTTTTTGCAATGCGTTTCGGCGAGCCGCTCGCCATGATCGAGCCTTCGTACATGACGCAAGTCTTGTCGACGAATTGCAAGAGCTCGTAGATGTTGTGATCTGATATCAAGATTCCGATGCCGCGTCGTTTCAGGTTTTTTATCATGCGCTCGATCTCGGCAACGGCGATCGGATCGACGCCTGCCAGCGGTTCGTCCAACAGCATGAAACGCGGGTTGCAACACAGGGCGCGCGCGATCTCGAGACGTTGTTGCTCGCCGCCGGAGAGCATGCGTGCCTTGCGC
>JABAAA010000005.1:6704-21178 GCA_014239005.1 Alphaproteobacteria bacterium
GAGCGCGCGCGATCTCGAGACGTTGTTGCTCGCCGCCGGAGAGCATGCGTGCCTTGCGCGTACGCACTTCGGTGAGAGCAAAATCTTCCAGCAAACGTCGGCAGCGCGCGACCCGCTCTGTTTTGGGATAGTGGAGCTCCAGGATCGCCTCCAAGTTCTCTTCGGCGCTGAGTCCCTGAAACAGCGACGGTTCTTGCGGTAGATAGGTGATGCGCAAACGCGCGCGCTCGGCGCTACCCGCCGCGGTAATGTCCTTTCCGTCCAGCAGGATCGATCCCTTGTCGGCTCGTGCCAAGCCCGCCAGGATGTAGAAGAAGGTTGTCTTTCCTGCGCCGTTCGGACCGATCAGCCCGACGCTCTCGCCCGTCGACACGCTCAAGGACAAATCTCGCAACACGCTGAGCTCGCCGTACGATTTGCCGACAGCCCGCGCCTCCAACGATCCGACAACGGAACTAGAGCTAGGCATGATCACCTTTCCATTGCGCCACAAAACGCTGCGCGGGTTCGCGCGCACGTGCCGATACGTTCGGAGGCGAGGACTCGATTCGATACCGTTGCGTGGTCAAGTTGTAGCGCAGGCATTTTCCTTTCAGGATTCCTTCCCCGCTGCGAATCTCGACATCGCCGCACAACCATCCGTTGTTCCCGTCAATCTCGTGAATGCCCTTGCGACCTGTCAACATTGTTCCGTCTGCAAGCAGGATGCGCGCCTTGGCGAATCGACCGCGAACATTTTCACCGCGATAGTGCACTCGTTCGTCTTGGACGACAACGCGCTCGGCTTGCAACCTCCACGGCAACGTCGCCGCGCGCGCTGTCTGCGAGACGACGACCGATCCGATCAGCTCGACCTTTCTGAGCGCATCGCTACCGAAGACCCGACAACCGCTTTGCGATGTTTCGGAACAAAGGAACAAGCGCATCACTTGCGCCGCGCCGCGGTAGCGTCCGGAGGGCGCGCGAAAGGCAAGGGTGACATCGCGCTTGAAGACGAGAATGCGACCTTTCTGCTGTTGGTATTCGGACAAGAGCTCCATTTGTTGTTTGGAAAAATTCTTGCCGACGAAATTTAAGCCCAAAAATTCTCCCTGTGCGCTGATCTGCAACCGTGGCGCTTGAAACGAGATATCTCGAAACAGTCGTATCGCGCCGTTGGCTTGGAGACGACCACCGCCGAGCGAAGAGAGACGGACGGCTCCATGTTGCACAAGGATTGGGAGGGCGGTCGTCAAGCGATATCCGTACGCTCCTTTTGCGTGAAGCAGGCTTTCACTTGTCAAGGTCAACCCTCCGAAATCCGCTTGCGCCCCTTCGTCGCACTGCAAGTGCCTTGTCGGCAGCGCCCCTTCCTCCTGCTCGTAGAGCGGGCGGCGAGCCGAGAGCGTCTCGTAAAAGCGCCCGCAGCGAAACGACCACAACGAAGACGTAGCGGTAGAGGTAGCGTCAGAATCCTCTTCTGAGGCGGTCGAGAGGGGGTGATGAACAGGGCGCTCGTGTGCTTTCGGCAAGCGCGGGTTAAAAAAGACATGGCTGTGCGTTTGTAACATCTGCCATTTTTCGACATAGCTCGTGCGCTTGAGAGGCAGATACGCGAGCTGCTTTTGTGCGCTCTCTGCGCTCCAAAACAGGATCGCCAAGGGGATCAGAGCAGCACCTCCCAACAAGGCGAGATCGACGCCCAACCTTCGTGCCAAGGAGGAAGTGCGTCCGTGCTGTGCTCGCAAGTAGAGGCTCTGCTGCCACGCGTCTTGTCGCCACGTGCGCAAGCGCGTCCACAGCGTCGGTGCGGCGACGCTCGGCTTAGGGGAAGAAGGAGGCTTCTGGGCGGATGTCATGTTTGTCCCGCTCGCAAGCAGTCTTGCAAGTGCAAAAGCCCGATAGCTTTCCGAGCGTCGTCGACGACGACCAAGGCGGAGATGTTGCGCGTGTTCATGGCTTCCAGGCTTTCGGCGATCGAGTTGTGTTCGCGGATTGTCTGCGGATTTTCTGTCATGACCTTTTCGACGTGCATCTCGAGCGATGCCCCTTCGTCTTTCGTGAGCCAACGCCTTAGGTCTCCGTCGGTGACGATGCCGCAGAGGGTTCCGTCCTTGTTACAGACGACGGCGGAGCCCAGCCGTTTGCTGTTCGCTTGCAAGAGCGCCTCGCGCATGGTGCATCCGCGCACGACGGTTGGCAAGGCGTTGCCTTTGTGCATCAGCTCACCCGCGCATAGTAAAGCCCTTCCCAGCTTGCCGCCCGGGTGGAAGCGGTGAAAATGTTGCGCCGTGAAATGGCGGCGCGCCAGCAGGGTGACCGCCAACGCGTCGCCATAGACGAGGGCGAGCGTCGTCGAACTTGTCGGAGCCAAGCCCAGCGGACAGGCTTCTACGACGCGCGGTAGGAGGAGTACCCTGTCCGCTTCGCGTCCCAGCGCGCTCTCGGCTTGCGAGGTTAGGGCGACGAGCAGAATCTTGTGGCGGCGCGTATAAGCGATCAGGTTGCCCAACTCTTCCGTCTCGCCGGAGCTCGAGAGTGCCAAGACCGCGTCGTTGCGCATGATCATGCCCAAGTCTCCGTGGCTCGCTTCGGCAGGATGCACGAAGTAGGCGGGGGTTCCTGTCGAAGAAAAGGTTGCCGCGAGCTTGCGCGCGATGTGTCCGCTCTTGCCCATACCGGTGACGATCAGACGCCCTTGCAAGGTTGCCAGTTCTCCGACCACACGCGAAAACACCTGTCCATGTTCTTTGTCTTGCTCTTTATCTTGCTCTTTATTTTGCTCTTTATCTTGCTCGTCGAACAAGGGCAAGAGCTGCGACAAGGCTTGTGCCTGCGTGGCGACCGCCGAGCGTGCGCAGGCGAGGTCGGCTTGGATCGTCGATGTCTTGCTATCACCCACTTTTTTGCTATCACCCACCTTTTTGACTGCTTTTTCCTACTTTCCTATCCCCCTGTGAGGAGCCTCTCGGAGGTGAATTGCGAGGTATGAATTTTCGGGGTATGAAGCCCGCGCGTCGGGTCGATCGGGCTCAGCGCACGCGCGCCCACACGCGTCGCTTGTAGAGGAAGGCAACGACAAAGAACAGGGTGAGAAAGATCACCACGCGCAGCCCGATGCGCTTGCGCTGCTCGAGCGAGGGGTCGCTAGCCCACGCCAAGAACTGCGCGACATCGCGCGCCATGCGCTCGACGCTAGCCTTCTCGCCGTCGCTGTAGGCGATCATATCTTCGAACAGCGGTGCTGGCATGGCGATCGCGTTGCCTTTGAAGACCTTGTTGTACGAAAGCCCTGGCGTCAGCTCGAAGCTTTCCGGGGGCTCTGAGTAGCCCGTCAGCAAGGCGTAGATGAAGTCCGCTCCTCCTTTGCCGGCTAGTTGCGCGACGATCAAGCTCAGATCGGGTGGCAGGGCTCCGAGGTTCGCTGTACGCGCTGCCTCGTCGTTGGCAAAGGGCGCGACAAAGCGATCGGAAGGCAAGGCGGCGCGCGAGAACATCTCGCCCTCGTCGTTCGGTCCGTCTTCCACCTCCAACCGCGCGGCGAGCGCGGCGATCTGCGCGCGCGAGTAGCCCAGCGTTTCTAGATCGCGGTAGTGCAAAAAGCGCAAGCTGTGGCACGAGGCGCACACTTGGTCGTAGACCTCGTAGCCGCGGCGTAGCGAAGCTTTGTCGAAAGATCCGAAGATGCCGCGAAAAGACCACGGCTGCTTGGCGACGGTAGCCTGCTCGGCGGCAAGGCTGAGCGAAGGCGCAAGCACGCAGGCCCAAAGCAACGAGCAGAGCAACGAGTAGAGAAAAAGAGGCTTACGTTTCATCATTTTTTTGTTACACGCGTTATCACTTTTTGAGGCACTCCACTCCTTGCGTTGATAGGTTCACGAGGCGCGCGGACGACTTGCCGTTTTCAGCACGGGTTCGCTGATACTGACGGGCAAGGGTCGCGGACGTTCGACGATACCCAGCACGGGCGTGATGACGAGGAAGAAGCCGAAGTAGTATGCGGTTGCCAGGCGTGCCCACAGGATATAGGGTTCTTCGGCGGGCTTGCTGCCGAGCCACCCCAAGAAGACGGCATCGACGACGAAGAGCCACAAGAACCATCGGTAGAGGGGGCGATAGCGGCACGATCGCACTTTCGAGCGATCCAAGAACGGCAGGAAGAACAGGATCGCCACGCCTCCGAACAGCGCGATCACGCCCAGCAACTTGTTGGGGATCGCACGCAAGATCGCGTAGAAGGGCAGGAAATACCATTCAGGCACGATGTGTTCGGGCGTCGAGAGGGGATTGGCGGGGATCGCGTTGTCGGGGTGGTTCAGATAGTTCGGCGCGTAGAAGACGATCACGGCGTAGCCTATTCCGAAGACGATCAACGCCAGCGAATCCTTGCTGGTGATGTAGGGGTGGAAGGGGAGCGTATCGCGCTTCGACTTCACTTCGATGCCGTCGGGGTTGTTCGAGCCTGGTACATGCAAGGCTGCGACGTGCAACACGACGACGGCGACGATGACGAAGGGCAGCAGGAAGTGCAACACGAAGAAACGGTTGAGCGTCGGGTTGTCGACCGAGAAGCCTCCCCACAGGAACTGCACGATGTCTTCGCCGATCCAGGGAATCGCGCTGAACAGGTTGGTGATCACCGTCGCTGCCCAGTAGCTCATCTGTCCCCAAGGCAGCACATAGCCGGTGAAGGCGGTCGCCATCATCAGCAGGAAGATCAGCACTCCTAGGATCCACAGGAGCTCGCGCGGCTTTTTGTACGAGCCGTAGTACATGCCGCGGTAGAGGTGGATGTAGACGGCAAAAAAGAACATCGACGCTCCGTTCATGTGGATCGTGCGTAGCAGCCATCCGTAGTTCACATCGCGCATGATGCGCTGTACCGACGAGAATGCCATATCCACATGCGGCGTGTATTGCATCGCCAGCATCAAGCCCGTTGCGATCATGAGCAACAGCATGAGCGTTGCGATCGCCCCGAAGCTCCAAAAGTAGTTCACATTGCGCGGTGTCGGGTAGTCGATGTATTCCTTGCGCAGCATCGAGAACAGGGGCAGGCGTTCGTCGAGCCAGCGGACGACGGGGTTGCGGAAGAGGGGAGGGGGATTCTTCGACATGGGCTAGGCAAGCAGAAACGAGGGCGTTCAGCCGATACGGATGGTGGTGTCGTCGATGAAGTCGTAGGGCGGCACGACAAGGTTTTTCGGCGCCGGTCCTTGGCGTGCGCGTCCCGAGCCGTCGTAGTAGGAGCCGTGGCAGGGGCAGAACCATCCTCCGTAGGCGCCGCGTTCCGATGTGTCCTTTTGTCCCAACGGGACACAGCCCAAATGTGTGCAGATTCCTACGACCACGATGAAGGCGGAATTTTTCACGCGCTCGGCGTCGCTTTGCGGGTCGCGCAAGCTTTGCCAGTCGGTTCTTTCGGCTTGTTGGATTTCTTCTTCGCTGCGGTAGCGGATGAAGACGGGTTTGCCGCGCCATTTGACGGTGATGCTTTGCCCTACTTCCATGGGCGAGAGGTCGACTTCGATCGAGGCGAGCGCGAGGACATCTTTGGCGGGGTTCATGCTGTCGAGCATGGGCCAGGCGAGCGCGGCGGCGCCGACGGCACCTGTGGAGGCGGCGAGTAGCCCAAGAAAGTCGCGGCGTTCGGCGGGAGGAAAAGGGAGAGGCTTGGACGAGGCGGGCATGGGGGGGGGGGGGGGGGGAACTTTGTTAAAGGGGTTATAGGAAAATGGGGAGAAAAGTGCAAGAAGAAATGCGGAAATAAACAACGAGATTTTTTTGCAACGAAAAGGCAGGCTACAAAAACGCTAAAAACGAGGATTTAAGGACTTGCGGGTTTTTGTATATCGTTCCCAAAACTTTGTTGTTCGTCGGTCGCTTAATAAATTACACAGGATAAATTACACAAGCCTACTGCATTTGCCCGTGCGTTTGCCCGTGCGTTTGCCAGCACCGCACACAAAGCCTATCATCCCCTCATCGTCCCCGTCCCTCGGAGTAACTCCATGTCCGCCTCTCCCCCCTCCCCCACCGCCTGGCAACACCCTGGTTTTTCGCGCCGCAAAACCCGCACCACCCCGAAAGGCAGACAGACAACGCCCGAAGCCCTCCAAGAGCTGAAACACCTGCTCGGCAGCGACAAGCTCGAACGAACCCTGCTCATCGAATACCTCCACACCCTCCAAGACGACCGAGGCTTCCTGCCCGCATCCCTCCTCGCCGCTCTCGCCGAACGCCTTGGCTGCGCGCTCGTCGAAGTCTTCGAAGTCGCCTCCTTCTACGCTCACTTCAACATCGTCAAAGACGAAGTCGAACCCGCCCCATCGCACACCGCCCCCAAAGTGCTGACCCTCAGAGTTTGCGACAGCATCTCGTGCGCCATCGCAGGAGCAGAACAGCTTTTAGCATCCCTCGAACAAGAAAAGAAAAACCCCTCCTTCCAGGTGCGCATCCTGCGCGCGCCCTGCATGGGGCGATGCGACAAAGCTCCCGTCGCCATGCTCGGCAAGAAAGCCCTCGAGTCCGCCAGCGTTGAATCGCTAAAAGCTCTGCTCGCCGACAACCCTCCCGACACCACCGCCGAACTGCCCTCTGCACCGCTCGGCAACTTCGCGCTCGCACGCAAAGAAGGACGATACGCAACCCTGCTCCGCTGCCTGCAAGGCGAATGGAGCAGAGAACAAGTTCTGGAAACCGTCGCTCAAGCAGGCTTGTGCGGGCTGGGCGGCGCGGGCTTTCCCGCTGCACGAAAATGGCAGACCGTCTTGGCTTGCGCGAAACCCCGTCTCATGGCGGTCAACGCCGACGAGGGCGAGCCCGGCACCTTCAAAGACCACCTCTACCTTTCCCAAGATCTGCATCGGATCCTCGAAGGCATGCTGATCGCAGCATGGCTTGTGGAGGCGGAGAAAATATGGTTCTACTTGCGCGACGAGTATCCCGACATCTACGCGCTGTTACAACGCGAGCTGCCTCTGCTGCGAGCTGCGGGCTTTTCCTTTGCGCCTGATATTTTTTTGCGTCGCGGCGCGGGCGCGTACATCTGCGGCGAAGAATCTGCGATGCTCGAATCGATCGAGGGCAAACGAGGACTGCCGCGCCACAAGCCTCCGTTTCCTGCGCAAGTCGGTTTGTTCGGCAGACCGACGCTCATCCACAATGTCGAGACGCTCTACTGGATCCCGCAGATTCTCGACAAAGGAGCGGAATGGTACGCCACTCAAGGCGCGGACAGCCTTGATGGCAAAGAAAAAAACAAGGAAAAAAACAATCACAAAAACAATCACAAGGGATGGCGGAGCTATTCGGTCTCGGGTCGAGTGAAGCATCCTGGCGTCAAGCTTGCGCCGGCCGGCATCACCTTGCGAGAACTGTTGGAGAAACATTGCGGCGGTATGGCAGAGGGACATCGTCTTTTGGGCTATCTGCCTGGTGGCGCTTCGGGCGGCATGTTGAACGCCGAGCAGATCGATCTGCCGTTGGATTTCGGAACGCTTGTCGCGGAGGGATGTTTTGTTGGCTCGTATGCGGTGGTGGTGTTTTCGGATCACGACGATCCTGCGGCGCTGGTGCGTAATCTCATGCGTTTTTTCGAGGAGGAGTCGTGCGGACAATGCACGCCTTGTCGCGTGGGAACGGAAAAGGCGGTGGGGCTGTTGGCATCGAAGGAGTGGGATCGCGATCTGTTGGAGGAGTTGTGTTCTGCGATGGCGGACGCTTCGATCTGCGGCTTGGGACAGGCAGCGGGCAATCCTGTCCGTTGTCTGCTAAAGAATTTTTCGGCGCATGTGCCGCAAAAACATTGAGCCGAGACGATGGCGGAAAGTTTGACAATCAAGCAGGCGAGCGTTTGGGCAAGTGAGCGTTTGGGAAGGGTTGTCACGCCTTCCAACATCTCGTATCTCATCAATTACGGACGCCTTAAAAAAATCGAGAAGGAGAACAAAATTTTTGTTGCTTTGCACGAGCTGGAGTCTTACTACGCTCGCTTGCAGAGGGAACGTGAGCAGCGGTGGGAGAACGGACGACATGACGGCGAGGTTTGCTGGAAATTGTCTTTTCAAGAGTATAAAGAAGCCGAGACGACAAAGCATGTCCATCGTCTTCATCCGTATAAGGGAAAGTTCATTCCCCAGCTGGTCGAGTATTTTTTGGACGAGCACACGGACGAATTTAAAACGAAGAGTGTTTTCAAAGCAGGTGATATTGTCTTAGATCCTTTTTGCGGTAGCGGCACAACTTTGGTTCAAGCCAGCGAGTTGGGACTTCATGCGGTTGGCATCGACATATCGTTTTTCAACAGCATGATCAGCAATCTTAAAGTTATGGAATTTGATTCGAACGACCTTTTGCAGCATATAGCCTTGATGACAAAAAAGCTGGAAGAAAACAAAGCAAGCCAACATGTCCGTGTTTTCGATCGAGAGATTTCAGAAGAGTTGTCAACATTTAACGACACATTTTTTTTAAAAAATTCTATCAAACAAAAAATCCATGCAGGAGACATGGAGGACAGCTCTTACGGCATCGCGTGTGAAAAAAAAATTTTGCCAAAGTACAGAAATCTCTGTGCGCATCACAAGATAAAAATTAACAATGCTTCTGACAAGCGTTTTCTCGACAAATGGTTTCTCTATCCTGTGAAACAGGAAATTTTATTGATAAAAAAGTATATCGATACTATAGAAGAAAGCTCTACAAGGCGTTTGTTGCAACTCGTTCTCAGTCGCACGATGCGCTCTTGTCGGGCGACGAGGCATGCGGATTTGGCAACATTAAGGGACGCTGTTTCTGCGCCCTATTATTGTCGCAAACATGGAAAAATCTGCAAGCCTCTGTTTTCTGCGTTAGGTTGGTGGAGGCGTTACACTCACGACACTCTTAGGCGGTTGCAAGTTTATGCGTCGCTTCGCAAACCTTCTTTTCAGTGTTGTTTGATTGGCGATGCAAGGGTGTTAAACATCGAAACGGCTCTTGCCAACGCTCATAGCGAGTTGCATAAGGAATTTTTGTGCAAGAAATTTCGCGGCATTTTTTCCTCCCCTCCCTATGTAGGGTTGATTGACTATCACGAGCAGCATGCTTACGCTTACGATCTTTTTGACTTTCCTCGACAAGACGAGCAAGAGATAGGCGCGTTGTGTCGAGGGCAGGGGTGGCAAGCGCGCAAAGATTATACACAAGCGATTGCGCGTGTTTTGCTTCAAGCACAAAATTTTATGAGGAACGATTGCGATATTTTCCTTGTTGCCAACGACAAGTACAAATTGTATCCTGTCATTGCGGAAAAAGCGGGCTTGAAGATTCACAAGACCTACCATCGTCCTGTTTTGAATCGTTCCGAAGGAGACAAAGGAGCTTATTCCGAAACCATCTTTCACATGAGGAGGGCTTTGTAGTGTCTTTGTCTGTCGAGCAAAAGAACAACATAGAGTATGCGATCACGAAAGCGGTTCGTGACAAGTTAGGAAATTATTCTCCGGAAACTGATGAAATGCCATTTCACTATCGATTGATTGGCAAAGACAGAATATATCTCTATCGGTTTATTCATTCTTTGTCGACCACCTTTGGAACTTCGGTTTTTGAACCTATTGCTAAAATCATTGCCGAGAAGAACTATATCGTTACTTTAAAAAAAGACTTGGGCTCTGCAATGTCTGAAGATTCTGAAAAAGAAATCAATAAAATTATAAATAGCATTACGACAGCGACATTCATGCCCAATCACGAACGAGAATTTCATCGTATTAAAAATGTTTGTCAAAATGGTCATAAAATTAAAGTTAAAAATCGAAAAGCCGATGTATACTTGATAGCTAGCGATAAAAAGCACTTTGCTATAGATATTAAAACCGCAAAACCAAACATAGACGGATTTGAAAAATACAAACGTAATTTGTTACAATGGATTGCAAGCACCTTGTACAAAGACCCTACAATCGATCTTTGTCCTGTGATTGCTATTCCCTATAATCCTTATGCTCCCGCTCCTTACAAACGCTGGACTTTGCAAGGTCTTTTCGATTTAGAAAAACAGCTGTTGGTTGGAGAAGAATTTTGGAATTTTTTGGCAGGAGGCGATGATGTCTACGAAGAATTGCTCGATTGTTTCGAAAGAGCAGGAAAGGCTCTAAAAGGAGATCTGGACGGACGCTTTTCTCGCTTCGCTTAGAAAATCTTTGCAACCCCTTGCGTTGTCTTGTGCGTTAAGCGATCATCCCCCTTCTCACTCAAGGAGATTCTATGATGCCCTCGTTTGTACAAAAAAACCTGCGCTCGTTTGCACCCGCCTTCGCCGTCTACTTTGAACGTCGAGTCCTCTCGATGCTCTTCTTCGGATTCTCAAGCGGGTTGCCTCTGTTGCTCGTCTTCTCAACCCTCTCGGCATGGCTTGCCGAAAGCGGGGTGAGCAAAACCGCCATCGGATTCGCAAGCCTCATCGGCACCGCCTACTCCCTGAAGTTCCTATGGTCGCCCCTCGTCGACAGACTCCCCCTCCCCTACCTCAGCAAAAAACTCGGACAACGACGTGCATGGCTGCTCCTCTCGCAAATCGCCATCATCGCGAGTCTCTTCGCCCTCTCGCAAGCCGACCCCGCTCTCTCGCTACGGAATGTCGTCATGATCGCTGCCGTCGTCGCCTTCTCGTCCGCAACCCAAGATATCGCCGTCGACGCCTACCGAGCAGAAATCTTGGAAACAACACGGCTCGGCGCGGGAGCCGCCAACATCGTGCTCGGATACCGAATCGGCATGCTCTCCGCGTCGACAGGAATTCTCGTCCTCGCCGACCTCGTCGATTGGAACTTCGCCTACGCCGCCATGGCACTGCTCGGGTTCGTCGGCGTGGTCACCACCCTCGTCAATCCCGAACCCCAAGCCCCTTCCCGAAAAGCCCTGGCAGGAGACTTTTGGGAAAGAATGAGAGGGTGGCTCTTTGAAGCCGTCGTCTCCCCCTTCGTCGAATTCTTCAAGCGATGCAACATCCTGCCCGCTATTCTCATCCTGCTGTTCGTCGTGCTCTACAAGTACAGCGACGCGCTGCTGGGCATTATGGCGAAGCCCTTCTACTTGGAAATCGGATTCACCAAGACGCAAATCGGCATCGTATCAGGAGGATGGGGACTGGCATTCACGCTGCTCGGAACTGTGCTGGGCGGAGTGATCGTGAGACAATGTTCGATCGCCAACAGCCTCTTCGTCGGCGCCGCCTTGCAAGCACTCTCGAACATCGCCTTCATCGCGCTCGCTCAGACGGGAGCCAACCAAAACATGTTCATCGCCGTCATCGCCATCGACAACATTTCGGGAGGCATCGGAACGACGGCGTTCGTCGCCTTCCTCGCCTTTCTATGCAACCGCGGTTACTCGGCAACTCAGTACGCGTTGTTTTCATCGCTGTTCGGATTCGGCAGAACCCTGTTCGCCGCCGGCGGCGGATGGCTCGCCGATCAAGTCGATTGGACAACCTTCTTCTTGCTCACGGTGCTGGCAGGATTGCCGGGAATCCTGTTGTTGTTCGTGCTGGTCTCTCGCGACATGTTTCCCAAAGAACAGAAAACGCTGAAAGTCGCGGGAGCAAGGAGCGAGGAGGAAGGAGCAGGAAGGAAGAAGAGTAGGTAGCGTGAAGAAATCACGGCTCTACCGAGGAGACGGAGCGTCTTCGAGCCACGAGGGTTTTTGCAAACGTGGCAGGGTTGTTTGCGGCGGGGCTGCGGGCTGCAAACGTCGATAGACGCTGGAGCCTTGCTCGAAGAGTTGGCGCGAAGGCGCTGCTTGCGGCGCGGGACCGAGCATCGAGGGCTGCGGGCTGTAGAGCGGAGATGCGGCTCCTTTGCGGACGCGCGCGTTCTCTGCAATGGCGAGACGTGCTGCGATCGTGCGTTCGAGCGCTTGACGACGATGGGGAGGCAATCCGAAGATGAGCTTGGTGTCGAATCCTTCCAGCGGGGTTGCCAGCAAGCCCGGCGTTTGGCGCAGACGCGCTTCGATGCGATCGGCGTGGCGCGAGAGATGTTGGAGCGTCTTGATCTTGGGCGCTCGCGGCGCTTGCAAGTAGCCGTTGGCAAAGGCGAGACGGAGGCTCCAGAGCAGGCTTTCGGCGTAGAACTCGCTCGCTCGAACCGCGCTCAGCAGGTGGCGGCTGTAGGTTTGCAAAAAGACGAGCCCGCGCGGATCGTCGGCGCGCGAGGGTTTGCTTTGCAAGAGAGCGCGTTCTTGATGTTGAAATTGCCACAAAGCGTCGGCGAAGTTGTCGAGGGCGCGGTCGTAAGCTAACAGGGCGAGTCGAGCGCTCAGCATGCGGGTGACCGCCAACAGCAGGCGACGGCTTTGGCGATAGCTCTGCGCGTCGAGGGAATGGCGGCGATAGCGCAAGTCGATCAGTCCCCATGCGCTGGCGTAGCTGACTTTCAACAGAAGGCGTTCGTCGGCGAGGTTGTGGAAGGCGCGCACTTCGCGCGGCGGCACGGCGAAGAGTCCCAGGGAGGGCATGGTTTGAAGCGCGTCGCCAAGCGAGGCGATGGGGGGCAGCACGCGGTCGCTGCGTTTGGCGCCCAGGCGAATGCGAGGAACGGAGGCGGCGATGACGCGATCGGTGAGCGCGGGCGTGTAGGTGATCGACAGCAGTTCGGGGGGGGGGAGGAGCGAGCTTTGTTGGATGCTGCGATAGACCTTCGAGCGTTGGAGCGACGCTCCTGCGCCGCGAGCGAAGGCTTGCGTGCGCGCCGAGATTCTGCTGCCGCTTTGGAAGAGTTGGCGGTCGAGCAGGATCAAGTTGCGGCGATCTTGTTCGTTCAAGCCTTGTTGTCGGAGCGTGTTGCTCAGGCTGCGTCTTGTCGTTTCGATGGCGGGCGAGAAACGTTGCGTGTTCAGCTGTGCCCAAAAGCCCGCGACGGCTTCCAGCAGCAGCTGTTCGGCGGCGACCTTGGCGGCGGCGGCTTTGTTCTCGTTGATGCGCGAGTAGGCTTGAGCCAAGTCGAGCGCGAGCCACGCGTTTTCGCGTCGGTGTTGTTCTGCGTTGCTTTGCTGGGAGTTTGCGCCGCTGACGGCGGCCCCGCTGATGTTGCTCCATCGCTGCGCTTCTTGCGCCAAGATTTCGTAGGGCATTTTTCCGAGCGCGCCTTTGTGGAGGGTTTTGACGAGCGTTTTTGCTCGCCTTCGTTTTCCTGTTGCGAGGATGGCTGCTGCCGAATCGTAGAGCGTTCGCGGTCGAGCGATGCCCAGTCGATTGCCTTGTTCGACGGGCTTTGCGGAGGGTTCGGAGTGGACGAGGCTTGCGTTGAGTCGCCGCGCCTCTTCTCCGAGCAAGAGGCGGTTTCCGTCCCTGCACCCCGTCAGGCTTGCGGCAAGCGCGAGCAGCAACGCGATTGCGCAGAGGATGCGAAGGGGGAGGGTGACGATTCTCGTTGCTTGTCTTGCCATGCCTTGTTATTCTATCAATTTTCGTGCCTAGATGCGCGTGGCGAATGGCGTGGTGGAGGGCTTGTCCATTCTTCGTCGATGCTACGAAGGCTCGAGTTAAACTTGTTTGTCAAAGTTTGTCAAAGTGTGTCAAAAAGGAGTTGCAACAGGCTAGCTATGTCGCTGTTTTTTTCTCGAGGTTTTTCTCGGAGTTTTTCCCAAAACCTTCCCAAATCTTCGCGTTCTGCGATATTGGCGCTTGGCTTCAGGCGTGTCGTCTTGGTGCTGGCGGGGGTCGGATTGCTGACCTTGTCTGCCAAGGTGCAAGTGCCGTTTTACCCCGTGCCGATGACTTTGCAGACGATGGCGTTGATGGTCATCGGCTGTTTTTTTGCACGCTCGCTGGCTTGGACATCGGTGCTTTCCTATGTTTTGTTGGGCGCATTGGGCTTGCCGATATTTGCCAAGGGGGGGGGGATGCCCTACCTGTTAGGACCTACGGGGGGGTATCTTCTTGGATTCCTGCCTGCCATGTGGCTGTTCGCTAGGGTGCGTGACTCGGCGATGCGGAGTTTGATGATATTGTTTGCGGGAATTGGTGTGATTTACGCTTGCGGCGTATTGTGGTTGGGAAGTGTGATCGGGTGGGACAAGCCTTTGTTGGCGTTGGGGTTGTTTCCGTTCCTGTTGGGGGATGTGGCGAAGGTGTGCGTCGTTTGGGGGATGCTGTGGGTGGAGCGGGGGCGCGTGGGAGGGTTGACGCGCAAGTGGTAAGAAAAGGGGGAACGACGCAATCCGTCCTTACCCTTGTTCTTATCTTTGTTCTTATCCTGCGAGCGCGAATCCTTCTCCTTCCAGCCGAAAGTTTCCTCGCGCCACTTCTTTTCGCCACGCCGCTGTCTTGCCAATTCCTCCCAAAGGATACAAGTGCACCCCTCCACAACGTTCCTCAAAAGTCTCGTCTTCAACCCACGTACGCGCCAACGCCACCAACAAATCGTCGGGCGCACGCGTCGTCACCATCTGGCGTATGTCTTTGGCTCGCGCTAACAAAAGCCGCATCGAATTGCCAATGCCACACTGCC
>JABAAA010000060.1:0-212 GCA_014239005.1 Alphaproteobacteria bacterium
CGGTGGCGTGTGGGTAGAGGGGGAAAGGCTGTACGACGCGCGCGGACAGGCGAGCAAGGATTACGCCCTTCCCTTCTGCCCGTCCTTGCAAGGTGCCCACAACGGACAAAACATCGCTGCCGCCTACAGCGTAGCGAGCGCTGTCGGCATGGCGCCTGATACCGTTGTCGAAGCCCTTGCGACCTTTGAAGGATTGCCGCACCGCATGCGCG
>JABAAA010000060.1:222-7224 GCA_014239005.1 Alphaproteobacteria bacterium
GTTATGTCGACGACAGCAAGTCGACGAATCCGCACGCGGCGCAGCACGCTCTGGCAGCCTGCTTGAAGTCTTATGCAGATCATCGTGTCTTTTGGCTTGTCGGCGGACGCTTGAAGGGCGAGCTACGCCCCTTGTTCGCAGAGCTGTTGGCTTTTGTCAAAACACAGCCCTTGATCGATTCGGGCTATTTCTTTGGCGAGAGTGGCGAGGCACTCGCCGCCCATTTCGAGGGTTGTCTTCCCAGTCGCCCCTTCGAGAAACTGGCGCAAGCCTTCGACGCTGCCCGCGCGAACGCCAAAGAAGCTGTCGGAGCGGGATCGTGCGCGGTCGTGCTGCTTTCTCCCGCCTGCTCGTCGCACGATCATTTTGCAAGCTACGCTGCGCGTGGCGAACATTTCTCCGCACTCGTCGCGGCATCGGAAACAGCAGGAGAAGCATCGTGACGACCTCGGACGACACAAGAGCAAGCACAAGGGCAGCAACGGGAAGCGGCGGCGCGTCGTTTGCGCTCGTGCGCTGGTGGTTGAGCCTCGACCGCTGGCTGTTGGGTTGCGTCGCATTGCTGTGCTTCTTCGGACTGCTGATTCAGTTCGGCTTGAGCCCTCTGTTAGGCAAAAAGTTCGGACTTGCACCGTACGCGTTCGCCGTCAAACACAGCGCGTTCGTCGCGGTCAGCCTTTCGCTCGCGCTCGTCGTCAGCGTGAGCCCGCGCACGTTGCTCGTGCGTGCCGCACTTCTTGTGCTGGTGGTCTCGCTGTGCCTTTCGATGCTGCTGTTGTTCGTAGCCGAACCTTACTACGGCGCACGCCGTTGGCTTTCGCTGGGATACTTCTCTGTGCAGCCCTCGGAGTTTATGAAGCCCTCGTTCGTTGTGTTGTCCGCAGCGTTGTTTTCGCGCTACTTGGAAAGCGACCGCAAGGTTGCTTGGCTGTGGGGCGTGTTCGCGCTGTACGCACCGCTGGCGATGGTGCTGTTCTTGCAGCCCGATGTCGGACAATTGTTGCTGCTGACGGTGAGCCTGCTTGCCATGTGGTTTGTCGCCGGCATGTCCTTTTCGGCGATGGTCGCATGGAGCGTCGCCCTGCCTGCAGGCGGACTTGCGCTCTATCGCCTGCTGCCGCATGTCGCGGAGCGTTTCGACGCCTTTCTTGCCTTCTCGTTAAGCACGGTCTCGTCGCGCGGCGATCAGGTCTCGCTGGGCTTGCAGCTGTTGATCGAAGGCGGCATGTTCGGAAAGGGCTTGGGCATCGGCAAAGCGGGCGCAAGGCTCTTCGATCCACAAAGCGACTTTGTCTTCGTCGCCCTCGGCGAGCAGCTGGGGATCGTCATCGCCCTGCTCGTCGTCTTCCTGTACGCCAGCATCGGTTGGCGCGTCCTGTTGCACACGCGCACGATATGTTCCCCTTTCGCGCTGTTGGCAGCGACAGGATTGTGGACGCAAATCGTCTGTCAGGCGGGCGTCAACATGGGCTCTGCCTTGGGACTGCTGCCTCCGAAAGGCACGACCTTGCCGTGGATCTCGGCGGGGGGTTCTTCCTTGGGCGCCTTGGGACTGACGCTGGGCTGCCTCTTGATCCTGACGCGCACAACGCCTTCCAGAGCATGGCAGCCATGACCACGACGACGCGAACATTGGTGATGGTCGCCGCAGGAGGAACGGGCGGACACATCTTTCCTGCCCTCGCCTTCATGGAGGCGATGCGCAAGCAACGTCGCTATCGCATCGCGCTGATCAGCGACCGCCGTGCCTTGCCCTTGCGCGGGGGGTGGACGAAGCTGTCCTTCTATCGAATCTTCGCGGCGGGCGTGAGCGGCAGACGAGGCTGGCGCTTCGTCGCCTCCGCCTTTCTGCTGTGCGTAGGGCTTGTGCAATCTTTCCACATTCTGCGACGCACGCGCCCTGCCGTCGTGGTTGGCTTCGGGGGCTACGCCGCCTTGCCGCCCATCTTGGCTGCAAACCTGACGAGAGTGCCGACGGTGTTGCACGAGCAGAACGCCGTCTTGGGTCGAGCGAACAGACTTTTGCTGCCCGGCGCGGATCGTGTCGCCTTGTCCTTTCGCCAAACCCGTCATGTGGAAGGAGCGATCACAAAGGGCTTGGCGGTGTGGACAGGCAATCCTGTACGAAGCGCGTTTCGATCGCTGCCTACCCGACGTTACGATGCCAAGGGCTTGCGATTCGACGAGCAACGAGACTCTTGTCGTTCGACCTTGCGCCAGCCCGTCTTTCGTCTGTTGGTGTTGGGGGGCAGTCAGGGTGCGCGTCTGTTCGGCGAGCTTGTCCCTGATGCGTTGCACGCCCTTCCCGAGACGATGCGCGCAAGACTGCGCGTGTGTCATCAGGTGAGAAGCGAGCAGCTTTCGACGGTGCGTCGTTTCTACAAACAGCACGGCATCGCAGCTCAGACGCGTTCGTTCTTTTCCGACATGGCAGAGCGCATGCAATGGGCGCACCTCGTCGTCTGCCGCGCAGGCGCAGCGACGTTGGCAGAGCTGGCAACCATCGGACGTCCCGCAATCATGATTCCCTTTCGCCATGCGATCGACGACCATCAACGCGAGAACGCCTTGCGTTTCGCGCGCGCAGGCGCAGGATGGATGCTGCCCGAAGAATCCTTGTCGTCCAGCGTCTTGGCACAAAAGATCCAAAGTCTCATGCAGCACGGAGACTTCTTGCGCATGGCAGCAGGATGCGCACGCCGTTTCGCCCAAGGGCGCACGCAAGGTTACGCTCAAAGCTACACTCAAAGTCACACTCAAAAAGGACATGCTGAAGATCGGTTGGTCGCCCTCGTGCGCGAGCTGTTGGAAGAAGCACCTTCCGCCGTGCGTCAAAAGGGACGCGGCAAAAAAAGCACGAACACGGACACGAACACGAAGAAGTCTCGTTCTTCTGCAAAGCCCGTAGCGAGGGTTGCGTGATGTCTTCCCAAGGCACGCGTCGCACTTCGTCCCCCCTGCCGCTGCACGAGGGGCTGGCAGCAGAGGGTATTGTCCACTTCACGGGTATCGGCGGCATCGGCATGTCGGGCATCGCCGAGACGATGCACAACTTGGGCTTCGTCGTGCAAGGCAGCGATCGATCGCGGAACCCGAACACGACACGTTTGGAGAAGCTGGGTATCGCCCTTTCCTTCGACGACGGCGGTGCGCAAGCGCTCGCCATGGTCGCACGCGCGTCGGTGTTGGTCTATTCGTCGGCGGTCGCCTTCGATCACAAGGAGTTGTGCCATGCGCGCAGCTTGCGGATTCCGATCGTGCGCCGCGCCGAGATATTGGCGGAGCTGATGCGCTTCAAGACGACGGTGGCGATCGCAGGCACGCACGGCAAGACGACGACGACCTCGCTGGTCGCCGCGCTGCTGGAAGGTTGCGGCTTGGATCCGACGGTGATCAACGGCGGCATCATCAACGCCTTGGGCTCGAACGCGCGCAAGGGCGAGAGCGCGTGGATGGTCGTCGAGGCGGACGAGTCGGACGGGTCGTTCTTGCATCTGCGCCCGACGATCGCCGTGGTGACGAACATCGACGCCGAGCATATGGATCACTACGCCGACTTTGAAGAGTTGCGCATCAGCTTTCGTGATTTCGTGCATCGAATCCCTTTCTACGGCTTTGCCGTCATGTGCGTCGATCATCCCGTCGTCCAGCAGGTGATCGGCGAGATCGGCGACCGACGCGTGCTCACCTACGGCACCAGCCCGCAAGCGCTCTATCGCGCCGAAGATGTTCGCTTGGAAGGAACGCGCGGCATGCGCTTTTCGATCAGAGCCGTCGAGGAAGATTTGCTGTTGCGCGACCTCGAGCTGCCGATGTTCGGCGAGCATAATGTGTTGAACGCGCTGGCCGCCGCCAGCGTCGCCTTGCGTCTGGGACTCGAAGGCGAGACGATCCGACGCACCTTGGCTGCCTTTTCCGGGGTCAAACGACGGTTTACCGAAGTCGGACATGTCAAGGGCGCGCGCGTCATCGACGATTACGCTCACCATCCCGTCGAGATTCGCGCCGTCCTGAAAGCCGCGCGTCCGCTGGTGGCGAAGCGCGCACGTTTGCACGCCATCTTTCAACCCCATCGCTATACGCGTCTGAAAGCCTTGTTCGAAGACTTTTGCCGCTGTTTCAACGATGCCGACTCCCTCACCATCACAGAAGTCTATGGCGCAGGAGAAGAACCCCTCGCCGATGCCGACAGCGCAAAACTCGTCGAGGGCTTGCGCACCTGCGGACACAGGGATGTCAGCCTCGTCGATTCTTTTGAAACACTCAAAAAGGCACTGCTCGAAAATGCGCGCGAGGGCGATTACATCCTCTTCTTGGGCGCAGGATCGATCACACACTGGGCACAACAATTCGTGCAAGAATGTTCCCAAAAATGCACCCAAGAAGTTACCCTGTCCGTCGGGCAAGAGGCAACAGGAGGCGCGCCATGAGCGAGACGACAGAGCGCATCACCACATCGAATGTTGTGCCAAACACGGCTGGCGTGCGCGGGCGTCTCCAACGCGACGCAGACTTGTCGCGCCGCGTGTGGCTGAAATGCGGCGGCGCGGCGGCGCTGCTCTTCGAGCCCGCCGACGAGGAGGATTTGCTGGACTTCGTGCGAACGCAACACGGCGAGACGCACTACAAAACGCTAGGAGCGGGCTCGAACCTGTTGATCGCAGATCGAGGTTTGGAGGGAGTTGTCCTTGCCACTTCGCGCCTGTCGCGTATGACACGGCTTGACGACGGTACAATCGAGGCGAGCGCAGGAGTAAGTCTGGGATCGCTCGCCCGTTTCGCAGCAAGCGAGGCACGCAGCGGCTTGGAATTCTTCGTTAGCATCCCCGGCACCGTCGGCGGAGCGGTCAGGATGAACGCGGGCGCAGAAGGAAGCGATACGAAGGAGGTTTTGCAAGAAGTGCGCGTGTTGAGGACGCGCGTGTCGGAAACAAGCTTTGAGCCCGTCGTCAGCACCCTTGCTTGCAAGGACTTGGGGCTGCGCTACCGCAGCTCGAACATCGAGGAAGGCACGATCGTCTTGAGCGCACGTTTTCGCACGAGCGCGGGCGACAGGGCTGCGATCACCGCGCGCATGGCAGCGCTGAAAAAGAAACGCCAGCACACGCAGCCGATCCGCGAGAAGACAGGCGGCTCGACCTTCAAGAACCCCGAGGGCTACAAGGCATGGCAGCTGATCGAGCAAGCCGGCATGCGTGGTGCACGCTACGGCGGCGCGAGGGTTTCGAACAAGCATTGCAACTTTCTGATCAACACGGGAAAAGCCAAGGCTAACGATTTTTTGTCGCTAGGCGAGCGCGTGCGTGCAGCGGTGTGGCAAACGAGCGGCGTGCGTTTGGAATGGGAGATCGTGAGAATGGGCTTCGATGCGCCTTGCGACGAAACGAAGGACAAGGCGAAGGACAGGGCGAAGGACAAGGCGAAGGACAAGGCGAAGGACGAGGCGAAAGACGATGCCTGACAAGCCTCGCACGGTGTTGGTGGTGCTGGGCGGGCTTTCCGCCGAGCGCGAGGTGTCGCGCGAAACGGGAAGGGCTTGCGCGCGCGCCCTGGAGCGACGCGGCTATACGGTGCGCGTCTTCGATTGGCAAGAGGGTAGCAACCTTTCGCTGTTGCAAGCGCTCACGCCCCGCCCCGATGTCGTCTTCAACGCGCTGCACGGCACCTACGGCGAAGACGGTTGCTTGGCGGGCTTGCTCGCCTGTTGCAACATTCGCTCGACGCACAGCGGTGTGCTGGCATCCGCGCTCGCCATGGACAAGCTCATGACGAAACGGCTTTTGCAACCCTTGGGAATTCGTTTTCCCGAAAGCCGCCCTTTCGAAGAGGCGTGGCAACAGGAAAACGACCGCCTCTCATTTCCTCTTCCCTGTATCGTCAAGCCCATAGCCCAAGGCTCCAGCATCGGCGTCGAGCGTTTGCTGGACGCGCACGCACGTTTTTCGGGCGACACCACCTTTCCACTCATGGTCGAACGCTACATCGAAGGACGCGAGCTCACCGTCGGCGTCTTGGGCGACAAGGCGATGGGTGTCACAGAGGTCATCGCGCGCGACGCGGGGTTCTACGATTACAAGGCGAAGTACGAAGAGGCACACGCGGCGCAGCATGTCTTTCCTGCCAAGATCGACACCGAACTCGCACAAACGTTGTGCCAGTGGTCGGAGCTGGCGCACAAGACGCTGGGCTGTTGCGCGATCAGCCGCTGCGATTTCCGATACGACGGCAAACATCTCTACATGCTGGAGATCAACACCCATCCGGGTATGACATCGCTCTCGCTCGTGCCGGAGCAGGCGCGTGGTATCGGGATCTCCTTTGAAGAGCTGACCGAGCGCATCGTCCTGGAAGCATGCAAATCGAAGGCGTGCAACCTCGCCGCCGTCACGGCAAAGGAGGAAAGAACATGAAACGTTTCGTGCTACTGTCGTGCCTCTGTACGGGACTGGGCGTGGCAACGCTGCTGGGCGTCGTCGGCTGGGATGCCATGCGAGAGAATGTTGCACGCATTCTCGGCGAACGTTCGGGATTGATCGTGCGCGAGGTGCGGCTGTACGATCGCACGCGCAGCGACAAGCATGAGCTTTTTGCTGCAACGGGCTTGAATGTGGGCGCGAGCCTTTTCTCCTTTTCGCCGCACGAGGTGCGCGAACGCTTGCGTGCGTTGCGCTGGGTTGCCGATGCGCGTGTGCAACGTTATTGGTCTGGTCTTGTGATCGTCTCTGTGCGCGAGCATGACCCTGCAGCGCTGTGGCAGGACGGCGAGCAGCTGGTGGCGCTCAGCCGCGACGGCACGCCGATCGAGACGGGAAGCTTCACACCGTTCGAGGGCTTGTTTCGCCTCTCCGGCAAGGAGGCACCTGCACGTTTGGAAGAGCTGTTGCAGATCATGGCTCACTGGCCGGAGCTCAAGGCGCACATCCGTCTGGCGCACTTGAGCGAGCAGTCGACTTGGCAGATGACTTTGCAAAGCGGCACGAAGGTGTATCTTTCGCGCGATCC
>JABAAA010000061.1 GCA_014239005.1 Alphaproteobacteria bacterium
GTGGGTGAAGCCTGCCAAATGCAAGACAGCGTGGATCGTCATGTGCGACAAGTGTGCGCACGCATCGAGACGATGGCGTTCGATCGTGCGTTGCAAGCCCTGACAACCCAACGCTATGTCGCCTAAAAACTCGCCTAAAAACTCGCCCAAAAACTCGCCCAAAAACTCGCCTGAAAAGCCGTCCGAAAGGTTGTCCGAAAAGCCGTTCGAATTGTCGCTGCTTTCCTTTTGGGTTGCGGGAAAAGCGAGCGAATCGCATGCCGTGTCTTTGTCGCGGAAACGTCGGTTGAGGCTGCGCATGCGCGTATCGTCGGTGCAGAGGATCGAGAGACTCAGGGGCTTATGGGTTGGCGTTGGGTTTCCTTGTGCGACAAAGGTCAACGCTGCTTGGGCTGCGCGATGCACTTGCTCTGTCTTTTCCTTTGTCCACAGGGGCGATTCTGTTTGCAGGCGCACGATGTGCGACGGAGGCTCTGTTGGAGACTCTGTTGGAGACTCTGGCGGAGACTCTGTTGGAGGTTCTGTCGCTATCTCCTCTTCACGGCAATCTGCGGAGAGAAGGGAGGGGGGAGGGGTTGCGAAGGAGTTCACGAAAGAGTTCACGATAGAGGGTTAGCGTTTGCGGGTAGCGCGGGTTTGTTGTTTTTTTCGGCTTTCGTCGTCTCGACGGGCGTTTCGTAGGCGCGCAAGCTCTTTTCGAGGAGGGGATGTCGCACGACCTCGCGTCGTGA
The DNA here is from genome assembly GCA_014239005.1 of Alphaproteobacteria bacterium. Classification (GTDB taxonomy): domain Bacteria; phylum Pseudomonadota; class Alphaproteobacteria; order JABAAW01; family JABAAW01; genus JABAAW01. The sequence continues at coordinate 732 of JABAAA010000061.1, forward strand.
GAATTGCACGAAGGGGACGATGCTTTTGAGTCGTCGCTCTGCGTCGATCAGCCCGTTGCTGCTTGTCGCGGGCAGGTCGGCTTGCGAGGGGTCGCCGGTGACGACCATTCTTCCGCCTGTTCCGAGCCTTGTGAGCGTCATCTTCATCTGTTGCTTCGATGTGTTTTGCGCCTCGTCGAGGAGGAGGAAGGCATTGTCGAGCGTGCGTCCTCGCATGAAAGAGAGGGGGGCGATTTCGATCGTTCCTCGCGCGAGCAAGCGTTCGGTTGCCGTTTTGCCGAACCACCGATGCAACAGATCGAAGATGGGACGCAGGTAAGGATCGAGCTTCTCGCGCATGTCGCCCGGCAGAAAGCCCAGCCTTTCTCCTGCCTCGACGACGGGGCGCGAGAGAACAACCCGTTCCACATCGCCGCGGCGCAACAGCGACATGCCGTAGCCCAACGCGATACAAGTCTTGCCCGTTCCGGCGGGTCCTGTCGCGAAGACAAGGGGATGTTCTGCAAGCGCGTGCAAAAACGCTTCCTGCTTTGCGTTGCGAGGAACGAGCGTTGCTTTCGGAAAATCCAACGCCCAAGAAGAGTGAGAACGCGTGAGAGAAGGGTTTGCAAGATCGTCTGTTGGGACGGCGTTTGCAGCGTCGAGCCTTTGTTCGTCAAGACAGGGTTGAGAAAAAGCGCCGTCCTCGTCGTTGAGGCTCTCGCAGCTTTTGAGACGGGCGTAGAGCGCGAGCAGGTGCGCACGCGCCTTTTGGCACGCTTCCTCGTCGCCGCGGCAGAAGACCTTGTTGCCGCGATGGTCGAGCGCGACGCCGTAGGTTTGCGCCATGCGTTTCAGACGTTGCGAGCGAGCGCCGAAGAGCTCCGCCAGCAGGCTGTTGTCGTCGAAACTCAACAGATGCGACGCATCCTTGTCTTCGCGCTTTTCGGTCTTTTGTATACGCATGGCTTGCTCTTGCTCTGCGATTGCAGAGGAAAGGGCTGCTTGGCGAGGTTTGCTCAAGGGTTTGATCGATGGGGGGGACAAGACGAGAACAGATGGCTCTTACATTATACGATAGCGCGGATAGTGCGTTATCGTTCGTTACCGCGCCTGTGTCGTTGCGGTGGTGGTCTTAAGTAATTGTGTAATTGTCTTGGTAATTGTCTTCGCAATTATCCTGGCGCTTGTTTTGGCACTCTTCTTCGCGCGCTCTTTTTGAGGCGTTTGCGATGTGCTACAGGCGGGTGTTGAATCCATGCGTCGAACGGGAGAATGATGGCAAGGATGCCAACAAGAAAATCCTGCAAGAAAGTCTTGATGGCGTAATCGTAAGACAAGACGGACTTGTCTGCAACAGAAAAAAAGTCTATAATGGGGCGGTAGCGAAAGCAGGCGAAAAAGCAGCGGAAAAAGCAGCGAGAGCGGCGCGCACCGTCGCGAACGGATGTTTAAGCGTTCCAAAAGGAACGCGCGTGTTGTTGCATCGTCACAACGACGAGAACTTGAGGAAGGATGGACGATCTTCTGTCAGAATTTCTTGTGGAGACGGGCGAATCGCTGAGCGCGCTGGACACCAAGATCGTTTTGTTGGAGAAGAATCCGAGCGACGCAGATTCGATTGCTGAGATCTTTCGTGTTGTCCACACGATCAAAGGAACTTGCGGCTTTTTGGACTTGCATCGCCTGGAAGCGGTTGCGCATGCGAGCGAAGAGCTTTTGCGCCGCTTTCAAAACTCTCCCGCCAGCGTCACCGGTGAGCGCGTCACCCTCGTGTTGGAGGCGTTGGATTGCATCAAAGGAATTGTGCAAGGCTTGGCGGCGACAGGCGTGGAGGCTGGGAGTGACAACAGCGACTTGATTCGCCGTTTGGAACAGGAAGCGTTGCAAACGGACACAAAGGAAGCCAAGCAGACCGAACAACAGACGGACAGACAGACAACCGCGCGATCGAACGGACAAACGCCGACTCCCTCTCCGACCCCCTCTCCGACCCCCTCTCCGACTCCCTCCACCCATCAGCCGCGCGTAGCGACGACGGAGGGAATCGATCTTCCCTCCGTGACGGGCTTGGAAGAAGGATCGGACGACGAACGCTCCTTCGACATGACCTCGCCCTGGCAGAGTGCGGTGGCGGGCTTGGGACAGGGCGGCGTTGTGGGCGCGGTCTCGTCGCTTCGCGTGCGCCTCGATCTGATCGAGCAGTTGATGAACTCGGTCTCCGAGCTCGTGCTTTCGCGCAACCAGCTGTTGCAGCTGTTGCGACAAAATCCTGCAAGCGAGTTTTCCGCGCCCTTGCAGCGTCTCAATCAAATCACGACGGCGTTGCAAGAAGGCGTGATGAAAACGCGCATGCAGCCCATTCAAAACGCATGGAGCCCGCTGCCAAGGCTGGTGCGAGACCTTGCAAGGACGACAGGAAAAAAGATTCGCCTCGAGATGGAGGGCTCGGAGACGGAGCTCGACAGGCAGATCATTGACATGGTCCGCGATTCCTTGATCCATCTGATTCGCAACGCCGTCGACCACGGGTTGGAGATGCCCGAAGAACGCGAGTTGCAAGGCAAATCCGAAGAAGGCACGATCACGCTCAATGCCTATCCGGAAGGAGGACAAATCCTGATCGAAGTGCGCGACGACGGTCGCGGCATCGACCACGAAAAAATTCGCGGCAAAATCGTCGCGCAAGGCTTGGCGAGCGAAGGCGACGCGGCAGCGCTCACCGTCTCGCAGCTCTATCGCTATTTGTTCCAGTCGGGCTTTTCGACCGCCGACAAGGTCACAGAAGTGTCAGGACGCGGTGTCGGCATGGATGTCGTCAAGCACAACATCGACAAGCTCGGCGGACAGATCGAGCTGAACTCGACGCTTGGCAGCGGTTCGCACTTTCGCATCAAGATCCCTCTGACGCTCGCCATCGTCTCGGTTCTCATCACCAAAATCGCCGACCAACGCTACGCCTTTCCGCAGACCTCGGTCGTCGAACTCGTCTCGTTTCGCGAATCGGAAGTCCACAGGGTGAGCGTGTTGCAAGGCAACCTCGTCTTGCAACTGCGCGACCAGCTCTTGCCTCTGCTTTCGGTGCGTCGCCTGTTCGATCTGAGCGTGGCGCTGCCCGATCTGACACACCTTGATTCTACAAGTCTTCAAGAAAACCTTGAGCCCGCATCCCTATCGGCACGCAACGGGGGGGCGAACGGACAGGCGGCCAGGCAGGAAAACACACAGGAAAACACGCAAGAAAACGGTTTCGCATCCTTGAGCGATATCGTCGTCCAAGCCATGTCGGGCGAGACCAAGGCAGCACCGTCGCCGCTGCAACATCGCCATCGTTCGCAAGAAGATATTCAGCAGCGCCTGCTTCACGAGCTTTTGCAAGGACCTGAGAACTATGTCGTCGTCATGCGGGTAGGCTCACAGCAGTTCGGCGTGTTGGTCGAAGATATTCAGGATACGGAGGAAATCGTCGTCAAGCCACTTTCCGAATCGTTGCACGGCACGCCCTTTTTTAGCGGCAACACGATTCTCGGCGACGGGCGCGTCGTGCTGATCGTCGATCCGAACACGCTTTCCGAAGAGATCGGGGAGGGAATCGAAGAAGCCGAGCTCGCCTTGCCTCGCGACGAGACGCAGCAGATCTCCGAAAGCAGCGTCACGCTGGTCATGATCGACAGCGGCGACGGCGTCAAGAAAGTCGTGCCTGTAAGCGCGATCAACCGCCTGGAGCATATCGATTGCGCGCGCATCGAATATCCGAACGCCAAGCCCACCGTGTTGTACAACGATACGCTCATGCCGGTGATGCGCATCGAAGAGGGGCGCACCTTGCCGAAGGAAGGACGACGACCGGTGCTGGTGCTTTCGGACGGGGAGAAGTGGGCGGGAATCGTCGTCGAAGAGGTGTTGGACATCATCGACGAGCCCTTGCGCGTCGAGGTGGCGGAAGGAACGAAAGGGGTCATCGGCAGTGCCATCTTGCAAGAGCAGAGCGTCGAGGTCTTGGATATGGAACATTTTTGGAAACGCGCCTTCGCCGACGCCAAGAACCTTCCGATCGACCTTTCCGGCGTCAAGGGCGTTTCACAGGCAGCGCGTCGAGAGCGCAGACTGCTGTTGGTCGAGCGCAATCGCGCCTTTTGCGATTCGATCATTCCTCACCTCTCGTCGGTAGGCTTTCGCGTGTTCGTCGTCAATCATATCGATCAGGCGATCTCGTACCACAGGAACGCCGTTCCCTTCGATGTCGTCATTAGCGACATCGACGATAACAGCGAAGAGGTGTTGAAGTTTGTCGCGCGCACAAGGCAAATGCGCGATTCGTGGGCGGGCTTGCCCTTTCTCGCTCTGACGGCATTGACGCCCAGCGAAGAGACGACCGAAACTTGTCGGGTTGCAGGGTTCACCGACTTTTTGTCGAAGAACGACCGTTCCGATATTGTGCGTTGCTTGAAATCCTTGCCGCACTAGACGTAGGCATAGACAATAGACATAGACATAGGCGCAGGTGCGAAGCGCACGGCGGATATTGTCGAGGTAGCGCATTTGTGGATGCTTGACGAACAAAATTCTGTTAGAATCTTGCAATGAGATTCTAAAAAGATTCTGGAAGATTCTGGAAAAATTCTGTTAGAGTCGTCACTCTTCTGCTGTCGCCAGTTTGCAATCTAGCAAGCGCGGAGTTAGGAACAAACGGTCAACGAACGAAGGAGTTGTCACGATGGCGAAATCTTGTCTTGTTGTAGACGATTCAAAGATCGTACGCGTGATGGCGCGAAAGATTTTGGAAGGGCTCGGCTTTGAAGTATTTGACGCCGAAAACGGTCAGGAGGCATTCGATTTTTGCATGAAATCGCCTCCGGCTTGCATCTTGCTCGATTGGAACATGCCCGTCATGAACGGGCTCGACTTCTTGAAAAAGCTGCGCGGCGAAGCCTCCGGCAAGTCCGTTAAGGTGATCTTCTGTACGACGCAAACCGACGCGGACAGCGTCAAGCAAGGCATGGCCGCCGGCGCCGACGAGTACATCATGAAACCCTTCGACGAAGGAGTGATCAAGAGTAAGTTCAGCGAAGTGGGCTTGATCTGATCCTTCCTTGAAATGTCGGGAACGCAAGACGCAGCGCGCCTGCGAGAGGCGTTAGCCAATGTTCTGAAAGAGGGCGCGGGGCTGACGCTTCCGCCGTTGAACGATTCCGTGTTGGTCGCGCGGCTGCGCGCCGCGTGCGCAGGGTTCGCAGGCGTGCACGACCGTCCCTCCTTGTCCGTGCAAGAAATGCTCGCTGCCGCCGAGGGCGAGCGTTTCGATCCGACATGTCGCAACTTGCTGCTCGAAACCTTCTCGGAAAAGGACACCGCCTTTTTCCGCGACAAGCAGCGATTTGCCCGCATCACCGATGCCCTGTTCGCCCGCAACACAAAAAAAACGATTACGATATGGTGCGCAGCATGCTCGACAGGGCAGGAGGCGCTTTCGCTCGCTATCGCTTGGCACAAACGTTTGCAAAAAGACGCGGCGCTCGAAGAGACGGGGAGACGACTCGTCGTCTATGCAAGCGACCTCAGCGCGCGTGCCGTCAAACAAGCGCGCGTCGGACGTTACAACAACTTCGATGTACAACACGGACTCAATGTTCACGACTTGCTCGGCTTCTTCGACGAGCAGCAGGGCGGCGGCTTTTGGAAGGCGAAGGACTTTCTGCTGTCGCACACGACCTTTTTTCAACACAACCTCCTCCACTCGCCGCCGTCCTTCCTGCCGCGCCGTTTGGACGCCGTCTTCGTGCCGTACACGCTGAAGAATTTTCACGCCCTCTGCGTCGAGCGGGTTCTCGCGCGCATGGTAGCCTTGTTGGCGCCTGACGGTTGGCTCGTGCTTGCGCCGTGCGAGGCGGAACATGACGCCAGCAAATTGTTCGCGCAAAGGTCTTCTGTTTTTTCATCAGGTTTTTCGCTGCCGACAGGGGTATTTTCTCGCCGAGCCTTTCTTCTTCCCGATCGCGGAGAAGGGGTGGTCGAGTTGCATCCTTCGCAACAAGAGGCGATACAAACCTCCCCCCATCCTCAAGAGAAGCCATGACGGCGGTCGTGAGTTTCGACAAGGTCGGCATGCGCTACGGCTTGGGACCGGAGGTTTTGCACGACATCGACCTTTCGCTTGCGGAGGGGTCTTTTCACTATTTGACAGGACCTTCGGGAGCAGGAAAAACTTCGCTTTTGCGACTGATGTTCTTGGCGGAACGTCCTTCGCGCGGCAACATTCGCGCTTTTGGCGAAAATGTGGCGGGAAAGAATCGCGCGGCGTTGCAAAGCCTTCGCCGTCGCATCGGCATCGTTTTTCAAGAGTTTCGCATGGTCGCGCATTTGAGCGCGGCGGA
>JABAAA010000062.1 GCA_014239005.1 Alphaproteobacteria bacterium
GGATCCCAAGTTAGTCGCACGCACACACGCCCCACTCCGCTCAAACAAGCCGCCGCGTCCGCAACTTGCTGCGGCAACTCCCCTGCCACGGGACAGGCTGGTGCTGTCAAGGTCATGACGATCTTCCAGTCACCCTTGTTCTCACCTTTGCCGTCACCCTTGTTCTCACCTTTGCCGTCACCCTTGTTCTCACCTTTGTCCCCCCCCGCCTCGACGATGTCGTAGATCAGTCCCAAATCGTAAATGTTGACAGGAATCTCAGGATCGAAAACCGTCGACAAAGCCGCCACGATCGCATCGCGCGAAGCAAGCGCTACCCCATCCCCCAACCCCTCACCCAACCCCTCACCACTGACAAATTCGCTCCCCTCAGGGACGCTCGGCTGCATCGCATCCATCGCGTAAGGATTCGTAAAGTGCGTCATCATCCCGTCTCCCATGCTCTCCGTTACGCGAGCATGGCGCGCGCCTTCGCCAAAGCCTCGACAAAGGCTTCGCACTCCTGCTCGCTGTTGTAAAAAGCAAGCGCGACACGCAGGCATCCCGAAAGCCCGTAGTGCCGCACCAAGGGCTCAGCGCAGTGGTGTCCCGCTCGGCAACAGAAACCCTGCTTGTCCAACAACGCCGCGAGGTCGAAGGCGTTCAACCCGTCGAGCGCAAACGAAAAGATCGGCGCACGCAGACGCGCCTCGCCTAACAGGGTCAACCCTTCGATTTTCTGAAGACGCTGTCGCATGCTCGTTCCCAGTCGTTGCTCGTACGCTTCGATCGCAGGAACGCCGATGCGTCGGACGAAGGTCAGCGCCGCGTCCAGTCCGACCGCTTGAGCAATCGGCGGTGTTCCCGCCTCGAACTTCCACGGCAACTTGTTCCAACTCGCTTGCTGGAACGAGACGCGCTCGACCATTTCTCCGCCGTACTGCCACGGCGGCATGGCTTCCAGCAGCTTCTCCTTGCCGTACAGCACGCCGATGCCTGAAGGCGCAAACACCTTGTGACCGGTGAACACATAGAAGTCCGCATCCAACGCCTTCACATCGACAGAGGTGTGCGGCACGGCTTGGCTGCCATCCACCAACACCAAGGCGTCGTGGCGATGTGCGCAGGCGACCAGCTCGGCGATGGGGTTCTTCGTTCCCAACACATTCGAAATATGCGCGAGCGCGACCAACGCGACATCGTTCGTCTTCAAGATCTGCTCGTAAGCTTCCATGTCGATCTCACCGACATCGTTGATCGGGATCACGAGCAGCTCGGCGTCGCAGCGTGCCGCGAGCCGCTGCCACGGCACAAGGTTGGAGTGATGCTCCATCATCGAGACAGCGAGCTTGGGCGAGCGCATGCAATCGCGTGCGAGCAAGTCGCCCCAGCTGTTGGCGACCAAATTGATCGCCTCGGTTGCGTTGCGCGTAAAGACGATCTCGTGCACTTCGCCTGCTCCCAGATGCCGTCGCACCGCCTCGCGCGCGCCTTCGTAGCGTTCGGTCGCGCGTTCTGCAAGCCTGTGCGCACTGCGATGAACGTTGGCGTAGTCGGTCGCGTAAAAATCGGCGACTGTGTCGATCACCTCACGCGGCTTGAGCGCGCTCGCCGCGCTGTCGAAATAAACGAGTGCACCGCCTTGCTCGTTCTTTTGTTGCAACGCAGGAAAGGCTTCGCGCAACGAGGCTAAAGGAAAATCTTCGCGAACATCGGCGGGAAGATCGTCAAGACTGCCTGCCTGCGATGAAGGTTTGGCAAGTCGTTCGACTAGCGCTGTGTCGTTCTTAATCATTGAGCCAAGATCGTTGAGCCAAGATCATTGAGCCAAGTGGGCTTGCAACGCTTGGGCACACTCTTTCCGTTCGCAGCGCAAGGCTTCGTTGACAAAGGCTTCCAGCAAGATCGCTTCGGCGCGCGCACGCACGACGCCGCGCGAGCGCAGGTAGAGCAGCTGTTCTTCGTCGAGCGCGCCTACGGTCGAGCCGTGGCTGCATATGACATCGTCGGCGTAGATCTCCAGTTCGGGCTTGTGGTAGGCGTGCGCGCGTTCGGAGAGCAAGAGTGCGCGGCTCATCTGATAGCCTCGTGTCTCTTGCGCGTCTTGGGCGACGAAGATTTTGCCGTGAAAAACGCCGCGTCCCGCATCCTCCACTACACCTTTGTAGAGCGCATCCGAGACGCAGCGCGCTCGGTTGTGAAAAATTTCCGTGTCGTTGTCGATATGCCCTTTGCCTTTGATGCGGTAGGCGCCGTGCAACTTGCACGAAGCCTCTTCTCCCTCCAAGGCGACGCTCACCTCTTGACGCGTCAAGCCCTCGCCTTTCAGGGCGGAGATATGGGCGTAGGAAGCTTTTTCTGCAACGCGCACCGTCGTGTGCGAGAAGGCGCAGCTGCCTCGTCCGCGTTCTTGCAAGACGACATGCTCCAGTCGTGCTTCTTCCGCCACCTCGATCTCGATGACATCGTTGTTCCAGCAGGCGCTAGAATCGCAGAAGGTTTGGCACAAGCTGGTCGATCCCGACTGCGCCTCGATCCGCAGGCGTGTTTGCAACAGTGGCAACGAAGGAGGCTGCAGACGTTCTTCCTCCGAAGAGGTTGCAAGGAAAAGGACATGCAAGAAGGGCGTGTCTTCGTTCAACACGACGCGCCACGCCTCGCAACGCGACCCCACATTCAGCGCTGCCAGCGGTTCTGACGCGGTCACGCGCGGCAACCCCGCGTAAGGTGTGGTCGCAAGCGTGCGCTCGTGTGCTTGCAACTTGCCATCGACGAACAGCAACAAAGCTGCGTCAGGAAATCGTGCGATCTCGTCCTGCTTGCTTGCAATCGTCCGTTCGACCCTCTCCTTCCAAGCCTTGTCCTCGTGCGGCAGGTGGAGACGCATCCCTGCCATCTTATTCAGAGGCGTGTACTTCCATCGCTCCGCGGCAACAGAGCCGCGCCGCGGCAGCCCGTGTTGCAAAAAGAGATCGCGCGCATCACCCTTGTCACGCAACAAACCCGCAGGCAGGTCGGGCAAAAGCAACGGAGAAGAGGCAGATTCTGTCAACATCGTCAAGGCGGTATCGTCAAGGTTGCACGCTCAAGGTTGCACGGCGGCTTCTTGCCCCCCGTGCTCTTTCAGCAAGGGTGCGTAGCCCTCGGCTTCGAGCTGGGCGCAAAGCTGCTTGTCGCCGGAGCGCACGATGCGTCCGTTCAGCAGGACATGGACGCGGTCGGGTTCGATATGCTCCAACAAACGTTGGTAGTGGGTGATGACAAGAAAGCTGCGTTTCTTGTCGCGCATGCGTTCCAAGCCCTCGGCGACAGCGCGGATGGCGTCGATGTCGAGCCCTGAATCGGTTTCGTCGAGAATGGCGAGTTTAGGTTGCAGGGCGGCGAGTTGCAACATTTCGTTGCGTTTCTTCTCGCCGCCTGAGAATCCGTCGTTGACAGAACGTTTCAGCATGCTCTCTTCAACGCCGAGCTCGCGCGACAAGGCACGCACGCGTTTCACTTGCGCGATGCGGTCTTCTTCCTTCTCTCCGCGCGCGCGCGCCTGCGCGTCCAAGGCTTCGCTGAGAAAGCGCATGCCTTGCACGCCGGGTAGGGAGACAGGATACTGGAAGGCGAGAAACAGACCTTTGTGCGCACGCTCTTCGGGGTCGAGGGCGAGCAAGTCCTCCCCTTCGAATAGAACGCGTCCTTCCACCTCGAAGCCTTCTCTGCCGGCAAGAATGCTTGCTAGCGTGCTCTTGCCGCTGCCGTTCGGACCCATCACGGCGTGCACCTCGCCGTGCGGAATCTCTAACGAGACGCCGCGCAATATCTCTTTACTCGACTTACCCTGGCTCGACTCTCCATGGCTCGACTCCCCCTGGTTCGTTCCCTCTTCGTTGATGCGGGCTGTGAGCGATTCTACGGAGAGCAGGGGGGGCATGGAAACAACAGAAAAAAAGAGCGAAAAAAACAGAAGCGCGGAGCAATGTGGCTCTTTCGACAAAGGAATGCTTTGGCAAAGGAATCCTTACAAGGAATCCTTACAAGGAATCCTTACAAAGACAGGCTATGAAATTAAAAGACTTGCGCTTTCTTGTCAAGCGTGATTAAAAAGAAACATGGCGAAGGGTTTTCGACTGCTTGCAGGCTTTCCTCTTGTTTCGCTGAAGAATTGGGGCGTGCTGTTGTTGTTCGCATATTGTCTTGCGATGGGCTACCGTCTTTTTTATGGCGAGAATCGTCTATCAGAGCTTTCGCGTTTGGAGTTGCAACGCTCGCGTCTGGAGAGCGAGGTTTCGGGGTTGCGCTTCCGACGCGCTGTTTTGGAACAGAATGTCGAGCGTCTTCAGGAAGAGAACCTGAACCGAGAGCTGCTGGAGACGCTGTTGCGCGCCAAACTGAAGATGGCGCGTGAAGACGAGGCGGTGTTGGTCTTACCAGAGGCGCAGCCTTGACAAAACCTTCGTCCCAAACGAAGAGTAAGACGGAGACCAAGGTGAATACTCTGTCGAACACTTTGTCGAACACCAAGTCGAACACCAAGTCGAATACTTTGCCCTCGTCTAAGAACGGCGCAACGGCGAACGCCTTGGCGACGGATGTCTCCGCCGAGCAGGGGCTGGATCTGTTTCGCAAGATGTTGCTGATCCGCCGCTTCGAAGAGCGCGCAGGACAGATCTACGGCATGGGCGCAATCGGAGGCTTCTGCCACCTCTATGTCGGACAGGAAGCGGTGGTCGTGGGCGTGAAAAGCGCGCTCGCGGAACACGACAGCATGATCACGGGGTATCGCGAACACGGACACATGCTCGTCTGCAACATCGCGCCCGAACGCGTCATGGCAGAGCTGACAGGAAGGGCTGCCGGCACGAGCGGCGGCAAGGGAGGGTCGATGCACCTTTTTGCCCCCGAGCAAGGCTTCTTCGGCGGGCACGGAATCGTCGGCGCGCAAGTTGCGCTCGGCACGGGCATCGCGCTCAGCCATCGCTACCGAAAGACGGGCGGCGTGTGCGCAACCTTCTTCGGCGACGGGGCTGCCAACCAAGGACAAGTCTACGAGTCCTTTAATATGGCGGCACTCTGGAAGTTGCCCGTGCTGTATGTCATCGAAAACAATCGCTACGGCATGGGCACCAGCGTCCAACGCGCCGCCGCGGGCACCAGCAAGGACGGGCATCGCCTGTGGGCACGAGGACGCGCCTACGGAATCCCCGGCGAAGAGGTCGACGGCATGGATGTGCTGGCAGTGCGCGACGCCGTTCTCAAGGTCTTGCCGCATTGCAGGCAAAAAGGACCTTACATCTTGGAGGTCGAAACCTATCGCTATCGAGGGCATTCCATGTCGGATCCCGCCAAGTATCGCAGCAAGGAAGAAGTCCAAGAGATGCGCGAGCAGCACGACGCGATCGAAAACATGCGAAAGCGTATCCTCACGCAAGGATGGGCAAGCGAGCAGCAGCTCAAGGAGACGGACAAGCAGGTGCGCGAGCAAATGAAAAAAGCCGCCGAGTTCGCCTCCTCCGCTCCCTTGCCGCAAGACGAAGAGCTGAACAGCGACATCTACGCCTGACAACGCGGCGATAGAAAAAGACGCAACAACACACTATGGCGATCTCCGTTCTCATGCCTGCCCTTTCTCCCACCATGACGGAGGGCGTGCTGGCACGTTGGTGCGTCAAGGAAGGGGATGCCGTCGAGTCGGGGACAGTGCTGGCGGAAGTGGAAACCGACAAGGCGGTCATGGAGATCGAATCCATCGAAGAGGGCATCGTCGAAAAACTGCTCGTCGAAGCGGGAACGAAGAACATCAAGATCAACACTCCGATCGCCATCATCGCAGACAACGACGAATCTAACGACCAAGATGACGACCAAGCTGACAACGAACAGACCTCCGTCACTCCACCCCCCGTATCGCAGCAAACATCGCAGCAGCAAAAAACAAAACAAGAGGTGAGGAAAAACCCCCAAGAAGACACAAAAGAGGCAACGCAAAAGGAAACGCAGCAAGAGATCGAACAAACAGCAGAATCCAGGACAGAACTTAAGACAGAACCTGTCGTGCGAGCCAGCTCGCGTCAAAGCGTACGAGAAGCCTTGCGCGATGCCATGGCAGAAGAGATGCGTCGCGACGAACGTGTCTTTTTGATGGGCGAAGAAGTGGGACAATACCAAGGCGCCTACAAGGTGAGCCAAGGGTTGCTGGAAGAGTTCGGCGAAGAACGCGTACGCGACACCCCGATAAGCGAAATGGGCTTTAGCGGCATCGGCGTGGGCGCGGCTCTGGCGGGCTTGCGTCCGATCGTCGAGTTCATGACCTTCAACTTCGCTATGCAAGCCATCGATCACATCGTCAACTCCGCTGCCAAAACCCGCTATATGTCAGGAGGAAACTTGCGCTGTCCGATCGTCTTTCGCGGACCCAATGGTGCTGCGGCGCGCGTCGCCGCCCAACACTCGCAGTGCTACGCCAGCTGGTACGCGCACTGCCCGGGCTTGAAGGTGATCGCACCTTACTCGTCGCGCGATGCAAAGGGGCTGCTGAAAGCAGCGGTGCGCGACGACAATCCCGTCGTCTTTTTGGAAAACGAAATCCTCTACGGACAAGAGTTTCCTGTCGCCGACAGCGAAGAGCTGATCCCGATCGGCAAGGCAGCCCTGCTGCGAGAAGGAGGAGATCTAACCCTCGTCTCCTTTTCGCGCATGGTCGGATTGTGCCTCGAAGCCGCAGAAAAACTGCAGGCACAGGGAATCTCCTGCGAGGTCGTCGACTTGCGATCCTTGCGACCGATCGACACGCCATGCTTGTTGCAATCGCTGCAAAAGACCAACCGCATGCTGGTCGTCGAAGAAGGATGGCCATTCGCCGGCATCGGCAGCGAGATCGCCGCGTCCTTGAGCGAACAAGCTTTCGATTGGCTCGACGCCCCCATCACCCGTATCTCCGGCGAGGATGTCCCCATGCCTTACGCCGCCAACCTCGAAGCACTCGCGCTGCCTTCGGTCGAAAGCATCTGCAGCAAGGCGCGCGAGATCTGCAACAAGGCATGACACTGTCGACAC